>CAZGUG010000026.1:15823-27426 GCA_964529035.1 uncultured Clostridium sp. | reverse complement strand
AAATCGATGATGAATAGCTAAATTTTTTCTGGACATTGCAAAGGCCCGGTGATATAATTTAGAAAATGAATACTAGCCTTCCTTTAAGGTGGTCCGGAGAGGCCGACAAGGAAAGAGCGGGTAAGTGTTATCGGATGCTTACTGTGCAAAGATACTTCCTGTCGGTGACAGGAAGTTTTTGTTTTGATAAAAATAAAAGGAGTGTGGATAATGGCTAACACTGACAGGAACCAACGGGTTGACAGCGGCGCAATTTTGGAGGGTGATACCCTCACCACCGGCAAGAGAGCAGTTTTGGGACTGCAGCATACCTTTACAATGTTTGGAGCTACTGTTCTTGTTCCCATTATTACCGGGATGAACATTTCAGTAGCTCTTTTCATGGCGGGCGTCGGGACACTGCTGTTTCATTTCATCACCAAAAAGAAGGTGCCGGTATTTCTGGGATCGTCCTTTGCCTTTATTCCGCCCATTTTAGCGGCAGCGGCCGCGGTTGCAGCCGTGAACGGTGTTGCGTATGAAGCTGGTGACGCCTATGCCGAAGGGCTTGCCTATGCCCAGGGAGGAATCGTAATAGCAGGGCTTGTATACCTCGTCATAGCGGGCCTGGTACAGGTGTTCGGTTATGAAAAAATTGTGAGTTTTTTCCCTCCGATAGTAACCGGGCCGATAATAATGACCATTGGCCTTCTGCTTGCACCTACCGCAATAGACATGGCGCAGGGCAACTGGTTTCTTGCGGTGGTTTCACTGTGTACGGTGGCGGCGGTCAGCATATTTGCAAAAGGCTTTATAAAGGTACTTCCGGTTCTAATAGGCCTTTTTGTAGGGTATATGGTATCCATTATGACCGGGAACGTTGACTTCACCCCCTTTGTGGAAGCGGATTGGTTCGGAATGCCCCCCTTCCAGATGGCCAAGTTCAACCTTGAAATGATAATGATGGTGGCTCCGGTAGCCATAGTTACAGTGGTGGAGCACATAGGCGACGTACTGGCGGTGGGCGCCACGGTGGAAAAGAACCTGGTGGAAGAACCGGGTCTTTCCAGAACCCTTATGGGGGACGGGTTGGCCACCTGTGTATCCGCCATGTTCGGCGGCCCTGCCAATACAACCTATTCCGAAAACACCGGGGTCCTTGCCCTTACAAAGGTGTATAACCCTGTTGTCATGAGGGTCGCGGCATGTTTTGCAATAATACTTTCCATAGTACCCAAACTCGGAGCATTTATAAATACCATACCCACTGCCGTTGTGGGCGGTATATCCATAATACTGTTCGGTATGATAGCCGGTGTGGGTGTCAGGACAGTGGTGGAAAATGCGGTGGATTTCAAGAAATCCAGGAACCTTATCATAGCTGCGGTAATACTGATACTTGGCCTTGGGGGAGCAGCCCTGCCGGTGAAAATGGGGATCCTTAATTTCAGCGTGTCCGGCATGGCCCTGGGAGCAATTGCCGGGATCATTCTAAACAAGGTACTCCCCGACCTTGAGTAACACAAAAATTTGCAATATAAAACCCATAAGACTATCAATCGGGGACATTCCGCATCGGCAGCGGTGTGTCCCTGACCTGAAAGCTTATCAATCGGGGACATACCTTATCTATCACTTTTAAGTGATTTATTTTTTTTTTGCACATATATTTTTTATATACCCGGCATTATGGGGGGAATATATATATGAGGATTATTATAATCAGAAAAAGGCACTGCCTGGTATCTGCCGTTTTTCTGACAGTCATAATATTTACTTTTACATATATTAATGATATCGTTGAATCCAGCAGGGCCGTATTTCTGCCGGTGACCAACATGGTCGTATTTATTGACGCGGGTCACGGGGGCAGGGACCCCGGTGCAGTGGGAAGGCAGGGCAAGAATGAAGACAGGATAAACCTTGAGATTTCTTTAAGGCTTAAAAGGTTGGTGGAGGAAGGGGGAGGCATTGCAATTCTCACACGGGACGATGATTACGGACTTTATTCCCCCGACGCGCCGAACAAAAAACGGGATGATTTGCAGAAAAGAAAGGCAATAGCCAACCAAAGCGGCAGCTGTGTCAACATAATAATACATTTGAACAGCTTCCCGCAGACGCAGTATTACGGGGCCCAGACCTTTTACCACAGGGGATGTGAAGAGAGCAGGGAATTTGCCATGATACTTCAGGGGGAGCTGAGAAGAATCCTTGACGAATCCAATTACCGCCAGCCCAAGGCGGATGACGACATATATCTTCTGAAGGATAACAAAGCCCCCACCGCGCTTGTGGAATGCGGGTTTCTTTCGAACCCGCGGGAAGAACTGCTTTTGAACCAAGATGAGTACCAGGAGAAAATTGCCTGGGCGTTGTATACCGGCATTTTAAAGTACTTATCGGGAAAGTGAGGCATCGACGTATACCGCCCGCCTCCGATGCTTCACGCAGCAAAACGGAATGGAGGGAAAAATAATGGGTAGAATTGGTACATGCTATCTGGTGCCCCACCCGCCTGTTATTGTCCCTGAAATAGGGCAGGGGGAGGAAAAAGGTGCCCGTAAGACCATAGAATCGATGGAGGAAATATCCCGGGACATAGCCTCTAAAAGGCCCGGGGTAATAATAGTGATTACTCCCCACGGGCCCATGTTCAGGGATGCGGTTGCGGTCGGGGTCCAAAAAAGGTTTGAAGGGGACTTTGGAGGTTTCGGACAGCCCGGCGTTTCATTATCATTCGGGGGGCATACCGAAACGGCATTCAAAATTATGGAGGAAGCGGCACAAAAAGGCATACCCGTTGCAGCCGTAGACGACGGTACCATGAAAAAATACCGCATACCGCCGGAGCTTGACCACGGAGCCCTGGTACCCCTGTATTTTATAAACAAAAGATATCAGGGCTTTGGCATTGTACATATCACTTACGGGCTGCTTCCGGAAAGAGAGCTCTATGAATTCGGTAGATGCATCCAAAGGGCGGTGGAAGGGACAGGGATTGATACCGCTGTCCTCTGCAGTGCCGACCTGTCCCACAGGCTTACCAGGGGAGCTCCGGCCGGCTACAGCAAAAAAGGGGCGGAGTTTGACCAAAAACTGGTATCCTACCTTCGCAATATGGAGGTTGACAGAATCCTGGAAATGGACCCCCGCCTGGTGGAAGAAGCGGGGCAGTGTGGTTACAGGTCTGTACTGATAATGCTGGGAGCTCTGGACGGGTATGATACAAAGCCCGATATTCTGTCATATGAGGGCCCCTACGGGGTGGGATACTGCACCGGTATTTTCGAGCCGATTAGGTCTAATATTGAAACACGTCAGAAAAACACCGGCGCCAAAGACGGTTCGCCGAAACCGCCCGACCAAAAAGAGGACAGCTGCGTGCGGCTGGCCCGGCTTGCGCTGGAAACCTATGTAAGGGAAGGCAGGAAAACAGACCCCCCTGGATGGCTACCCCGCGAAATGATAAGCGAAAGGGCGGGGGTTTTTGTATCCATCAAACAGGCCGGAGGGCTGAGGGGCTGTATAGGCACCATATCTCCAACCACCGAAAATATTGCCCAAGAAATTATAGAGAACGCAATAAGCGCCGGAATAAGGGACCCGAGATTTTTCCCGGTAAACGCCGGGGAACTAGAAAGTCTTGTCTATTCGGTGGATGTGCTGGGCAAACCGGAAGCGGTACAGTCTACCGATGAACTGGATGCGAAAAAATACGGGGTGATAGTACGGTCGGGAAGAAGGTCGGGGCTTCTGCTTCCCGATATTGAAGGAGTTGACACTCCCGCGCAGCAAATAGCCATTGCTTTGCAGAAAGCGGGGATAGGCAGAAACGAATCCTACGTCTTGGAACGGTTTGAGGTGACAAGACACGGATGAGGGTGTGATATTTATGAAAGAAAAGGAAGCGGTGTACTATACGAAGGACCGGGATACCGTCCGCTGTTTCCTGTGCCCGCACGGATGTGTGCTAAAACCCGGTCAGACGGGTATCTGCAGGGCGAGAAAAAATATCGGCGGAAGCTTGTTTTCCATGAATTACGGGCGTGTATCCGCCTATAACATAGACCCGATAGAAAAGAAGCCGCTTTACCATTTCTATCCCGGAGGCCGGATAGTATCGGTGGGTAGCTTCGGCTGCAACCTTAAATGCAGTTTTTGCCAGAATCATGCCATCGCCCACGGCAGTCCCGGGACTGTGTTCATGTCCCCCGGCGAACTGGTTGACAGGGCGCAGGCGGCGGGGAACAGCATTGGAATAGCCTATACCTATAACGAACCGTCCATTTGGTATGAATACGTTTTTGATACCGCCCGCCTTGCGAAGGAAAAGGGGCTGAAAAACGTGCTGGTGACAAACGGCTATATCGGCGCCGAAGCCCTTGACGCGCTGCTTCCCTTTATTGACGCCGCAAATATTGATCTGAAGGCCTTCAGTGACGGGTTTTACAGTAAGGTATGCGCCGGGAGACTGTCTCCCGTTCTTGAAACCATTAAACAGGCGTCGGGACGCTGTCATGTGGAAGTTACCACCCTTGTGGTCGAAGACCTTAACAGCGGTACCGGTGAGTTGGACAGCCTGGCGGAGTGGGTGGGAAGCATTAGCAAAAAAATCCCGCTGCATCTGAGCAGGTACTTTCCGGCCTATCATATGGACAGGCCACCCACCTCACCCGATGTACTGCTGGCGGCCAGGGAAGCGGCGGAAAAACACCTGGACTATGTATATGTAGGCAACATGTCCGGGGTTGACAACAGTACTTACTGCCCGGTCTGCAAGACAAAACTGGTGGAAAGAAACCTGGTTAATACCAGGGTTTTGACTGAGGGCAGCAGGTGTAAAAAATGCGGTGAAACCTTAAGCCTGGTACTGTAGAAATTGTGTTAAACTCCCCCCGAGCCCCATATAATTATATAGGGTATAAGGGGGGAGTTTTCGTTTTATGGCACTGCGAAGGCTGGGATTTGTTTTATTTTTTGTTATTGCTGCGATTGCTGCTGTGTATTATATAGAAAACTATATGGAAATCAGCGAGCAGTCCAAGGAATTGGCAGACTACCAGGTATGGGAAAAGCGGTATATGATGGATAACCCCGAATACGAAAACCTGCGCTTACTTATCGATATTGACGAAAAGGCCCTGTATCTTCTGGACGGGAACACTCTTATCAAGAAGTATCCGGTGGCTACCGGTGCTCCTTCAACCCCCACCCCTGTTGGCAGGTGGAAGGTTACAAGCAAGGCCAGGTGGGGCGGAGGGTTTGGCAGCCGGTGGATAGGCATTGACGTGCCCTGGGGCATCTACGGTATACACGGCACCAACAAACCCTCGTCAATAGGGTACAACGCTTCCCACGGCTGTGTAAGGATGTACAACAGGGACGTGGAGGACCTTTACACCCATGTTAAGTACGGTACGCCGGTTATGATTTACGGCGGCGTCTTCGGCCCCTTCGGCAACGGTGCCAGAAACCTGCGGCCGGGCAGCAAGGGGACCGACGTGGTGGAGGTACAGAGAAGGCTCAGGCTTCTGGGCTATTACAATGGCTCAATAGACGGTATATACGGACCGGCCATGGAAAATGCCCTGTATCGGTTTCAGCAGGACAACGGCCTTCCAAAAAACCGGACCATTTATTATGAAACCTACAGGGCGATGGGTATTATTATGATGGAATAGGCTGCAATACCTCCGGGCGGATGCCCGGGGGCATTACAGCCGTATTAAAATCCGTAGTGTCCGGGTTTATTGCTGGAACTCGGGTTCTACATCGCTTCTGTATATGGGCTCCATGGTATATATATGCCCCATCAGGCTTTCTGTTTTTTGGCCGTCCACAAGGAACTGCACCGCATCTATGTTTTCCAGCCCGGTCAGGGTCATTATCACCGATCCGACCAGCAGGGATTCTTCAAGGGAACCGCCGTTCATTCCCGAACCGGAAAAATTGACATAGGCCGTGCCCTCCGCCACTTCGACGTCTATCAGCTTTATCCTCGGGGGAATAACCACCGCCATTTCCTCGTCTTCGGGGCCTTTAATCAGTTCTTCCACTGCGGTCTCGGCCGCAGACCTGTTTGTCAGCGTGACCTGTCTTTCTTCCGCCAGCAGTTTTTCAAGGTCGGCGTTCCCGGTCCGGATATATTCGCTGTTGGCAAAGTACAGCGTTAATTCGACGGTTTCACCCTGCGGATCAGGGGGAACCACTGTATCGCCGGGCTCCGGGCTGCCCTGGTCACTGTTTCCCAAAGGCTGCCGGCATCCCGCTGCCAGAAGGGCTATTATTAATACCAGTACGAATATCAAATACTTTTTCATGAAAGCATTCCTCCCTTATTAGGTGCGTTTCCTGCTTTTATAATAGCCCATAATTGTAAAGATAATGTTAAGCAGTTCTAAAGAATATTTTAATTAAGGGGAATAACAACCGTTACCACAGTTCCTGTCCCCGGTCGGCTGGTGACGGAAACGTCCCACCCGTGCAGAGTGACTATCCGTTTTACTATGGTAAGGCCCATTCCGTAGCCCTCTATTTCTTTGCTGCGGGACGGTTCGCTCCGGAAAAAGCCTTCAAAAATACGCGGCAGGGCTTCTTCGGGAATGCCTATTCCGTTGTCGGCTATTTCCAGCCGGTAGGTATTGTAAGAGCGGTAATCATTCAGCTCGATTCTGTTTACGGTTTTGTTTTTGTCCCTGTATTTAAGCGAATTATCCAAAAGGTTCACCAGCATTTCCTTTACCAGGTTTTTATCGCAGTAAATCCTCAGGTCGGCTCCGATATCGTTCTTTATATTCACATTAAGCGATGCGGCCAGCGGGGTCATCACCCTTACCGTGTCCTTTACGATGTCCGAAATACAGGCATATTTCCTGTTTAGGGTCTCCTCCTCAAGCCGTGTCAGCGTAAGCAGCCGGGATATCAGCATTGACAGCCTGTCCACTTCGGTTACCACATCTTTAAGAAACTCCCTGTGCCGGCCGGGGGGTTTTTCACCTATCAGCAGGGCTTCCACCAGCGCCTTGATGGAAGCAAGCGGGGTTTTCAGTTCATGGGAAACGTCGCCGATGAATTTGCGGCGGTTGACTTCAATTCTGTGCAGTTCGGTGCTCATTGAGTTTATGGTATCCGCCAGCAGGCCTATTTCATCGTTTCTTTTAATTTTAATTTTTTCTCCCAGGTGTCCCCTTGAAAGCCGTTTTGAAAAGGCTATCAGCCTGTTTAAAGGATTGGAAAGGCGGTAGGCGGCGGCGGAACTGAATAAGATACCGGCAAGGCCGGCCATAAGGGATATGAGTATAACCCTGATGCGCAGCGCGTCATAAGCTTCAAACAGCTCGTCCACATTAACCGACACCATTACCGCACCCTCTGTCCGCATGTTTTCCCTTGTACCTAAAATTACCGGCACCGCCAGCTGCAGTATCTTGTTTCCGTTGTCATACACCGCCCGGGAATCGCTGCCCGAAAGGGCTTGTCTTATCTGGGGATTTGTTATTTGCTGCCCGGTATAACGGTTGGCACTGTCGGCCGTCACCACCGATTCCCCGTTTAACAGCAGAAACCGGGCACCGGTGGTGACGGTATACTGCTCGAGGATTTCGGATATATAGAAAATGTCGTCCGGGTTCTGGGATGCCAGGTTGGCGGCAATGTTTCCGTAGGTGAAATAGGTAATGGTCACTTCCTCAAGCCGGGACTGAAAATAGCTGTCCAGAATGAGCAGGTCCACCGCCAGTATCGAAACCAGAATAATCAGAGAATAAACCAGTATAAGCCTTGTCCTGAGGCTTCTAAACATTGCCCTTGTCTCCCTTTTCGAAATAGTAGCCGCTTCCCCACTTGGTCCTGATGTAGGACGGATTGGAAGGGTCTTCCTCGATTTTTTCCCTTATGTTTCTTATATGCACGTCTATTGTGCGCGTATCAAAACCCTCTTCGCCCCATATCATCTCGTACAGCTGTTCCCTGCCGAATATTCTGCCCGGGTTCTTCAAAAACACTTCCAGCAGCCTGTATTCCTTGACGGTGAGCGGTATTTCCCTGTTTTTAACCCTTATTTTCTGCATGCCTTCCTCCAGCTCAAGGTCTCCTGCGGCAATACGTTGCGGGGGCTGCCGTGTTTTCTGCATGCGCCGGCTTACCGCCCTTATACGGGCTATAAGTTCCATTGTGTTAAAGGGCTTTGTCAGGTAATCGTCGGCTCCTATGTCCAGGCCGACTATTTTATCGAGGGGATCGTTTCGAGCGGTCAGCATTATTATGGGTACATCCGAACTTTCCCTGAACATTCTGCACAGCGACATTCCGTCTATCTGGGGCAGCATCAGGTCAAGAATCACCAGGTCATAGCCGGTACCTTTAAATTTGGTCAGGGCCTCTGTACCGCTGTAGGCGGTGTCAACCGAAAACCCGTGGACCTCAAGGCTGCTTTTAAGGCCCTTGACCAGCAGTTTTTCATCGTCTACCAGTAAAATTCTCATGTTTGCAACCTCCCGTCAAACACGTCGAACACAGGGGCAGGTTCCCTGTTTGCGGAAACTGTTCCCTGCCACATTTTATATTCTACCATAATTTCAAAGGAATATTGGTAAAAACTAACGGGGTGTCGAGTATTTGAAAATTTTGTATTTTGTCCTGTATTTAATATATAATTAAAGAAGGAAAAATATATGTAGTGGTAGAAATTATACTATGCAAAGTTTTTCAAATTAACACGAGGTGTACAATATGGCAATGCAGATGAAGGATATTATAATGAGCATCACCGTATGGGACATAGTGGATATGGCGGTTATCGCCTATATCACTTACAGGCTGTTTATGCTCATCCGTGAAACCAGGGCGGAGCAGCTTATTAAGGGTATTATTGTTCTGGTATTCGCAACCTGGGTGAGCGGTTTTTTCCGTTTGTATACCGTTAACTGGCTTTTGCGAAACACCATGACGGTGGGCGTGATAGCCCTGCTTATAGTCTTCCAGCCCGAACTGCGCAGGGCTTTGGAAATCCTCGGACGGGGAGGCATACTGTTCGGCAAGCCCCAAAACGAATTCCTGGACAGGGAAACCAGGATGCTGATTGATGAAATTACGCTGGCGGTACAATCCCTCGCAAAAAAAAGAACCGGTGCACTGATAGTTCTTGAGCGGGAAACCGGAATTGGCGAATTTGTTGAGACGGGGGTTACGTTGGATGCCACTGTAACATCATCACTGCTGCAGACAATATTTGCCACAAATACTCCGCTGCATGACGGTGCCGTTATAATAAGGGACAAAAGGATAGCCTCCGCCGGATGCCTGCTGCCCCTTACCGAAAGCAAACGGCTCAGCAAGGAACTGGGTACGCGTCACAGGGCTGGCCTCGGCATATCCGAAAGCTCGGATGCAATAGCTATAATAGTATCCGAAGAGACCGGGGTGATTTCAACGGCGGAGGAAGGAAGGCTGTCAAGATATCTTGACGCAAAGACCCTTAAGGAGATGCTGGTAAGCCGTTACAGGCCCCAGGAGCAGGGGTACCGCAGTTTCCTGAAGTGGAGGGTAAAGGATGTCAAAAATGTTAAATAAAAAAACAAATACCCGGATAATATCAGTCATGTTTGCGGTGGCCCTCTGGCTGTATGTTGCCAGCGAACAAAATCCGACGGAATACAGAAACATTAAGGATGTACCGGTGAGGCTTATGAACGTCGAAGCCGTAAATACCTCGGGGCTGGTAATCAGGGACCCGCAGGACTATAAGGTTGACATAACACTCCAGGGCAAACGCAGCATACTCTCCGAGATAAAAGCCGGAGATATTATCGCCGATGCCGACCTTAGGGGTCATTCCCAAAAGGGAGTGAACAATGTTCCGGTGGAAATAAAAGGGCTGCCGACAAATATAGAACTGGTGGATTTTAATCCAAAGATTGTAAAGGTAAACATGGAGCAGGTAATAAGCATTCAGGTACCGGTTAACCTTTCCATCGAAGGCAGGCCGCAGCAGGGCTATACCACACTTGAACCGGTAATCACACCGGGAGAGGTTCTGGTAAAGGGGCCCGAAAGCCTGCTGGGCAATCTAAAGGTTGTCACTGCGGTTATGAAACTGGCGCAGGCTTCCGACGACCTGCATGAAGTGCTGCCGGTTAAGGCGGTGGACGGGGATGACAGCGATATTGCCGGGGTTGCCGTTAACCCCAATGTCGTGGAAGTTACAATCCCGGTAAGAAAGACAAAGGAAGTCGCCATAGAGCCGGTTATGGAGGGACAGCCGGCCGAGGGATGGGAGATAACCGAAGTTTACCAGAACAGGGATACCATTGTGATATACGGTGAAGAGGCCGTGCTGCAGGACATACATTCGGTCAGAACCCGGCCGGTTGTATTGACCGGAATGAACGAGAATACCAGCTTCAATGTAGATATAATAATGCCGGAGGGTACTTCCCCGGTTGGAGACATAAGTGCCATAACGGTTTATGTCAGGGGCGAAAGATGGATTAACAAAGAGTTCTCGATAGACCGGATCAGTTTCACCGGCATCCGAAGGGGTTTGAGCCTGTCGGAAGAAACCGAGCTGCCGGTGGTCAGGGTTGTGCTCCAGGGCAGGCAAAGCGTAATAGACGGGATCGGGGTAGGCGATATTTCTATAACTGCTGACCTTGAAGGTCAGGGTGCCGGGAAACACAGCGTTACTCTAATGGTGGATTTACCGGAGGGTGCCCAGCTTGTGAGCATGGAGCCCCAGCAGGTCCAGATAGAGCTGACGGCTCCGGACCAGGAGCAAAGCGAAGAGTAGCGTATTGGGGGTTGGTATATGCTTGACAGGGAACTGGAGGTAATACTCAATTCCACCCATGATGCGATGATTGCGGTGGACAGGGACGGAATAATAACTATATTCAATAAAGCGGCCGCAAGGCTTACCGGAGTGGATATGAAGGATGCATTGGGCAGGCCGGTTCTGGACGTTATTCATAATTCGCGCCTGCCCTATGTTTTGGAGACCGGTAATGCGGAACTAAACAGGGAGCAAGCCCTTAGAAAGACCAGGATAATCACCAACCGGATGCCGGTAAAGGATGAGCAGGGCAGGATAATAGGTGCAGTGGCGGTGTTTCGGGATATCAGCGAGATACTTGAACTGGCTGCACAGATCACCAATCTAAAGGAAGTACAGAGCATGCTTGAAGCCATTTTCAATTCCACCCAGGATGCGATTTCGGTGGTGGACCAGAACGGGCTTGGAGTTATGGTTAACCCCGCCTATACAAGGCTTACCGGTCTGTCCGGCAGCGACGTTATCGGCAAACCTGCCACGGTGGATATTGCCGAAGGTGAGAGCATCCATTTCAAGGTGCTGGAAACCAAAAAATCGGTAAAGAACGCAAGGCTGAAGGTGGGCCCCTCCAGAAAAGAAGTAATAGTTGATGCTGCACCCATAATTGTCGACGGCGAACTCCGGGGCAGCGTAGGCGTTATTCATGATATATCCGAAATCAAAAAGCTTACCGAAGAGCTAAACCAGGCCAAACAGATTATAAGAAAACTGGAGGCCAAATATACCTTTGACGATATAGTGAGTGTTAATCCCAGGATGCAGGAGGTAATAGAAAAGGCGAAAAAGGCGGCCC
>CAZGUG010000026.1:9240-15723 GCA_964529035.1 uncultured Clostridium sp. | reverse complement strand
TGGACGAGATAGGCGAGATTAATTCGGGAATCCAGGCAAAGCTGTTAAGGGTTATTCAGGAGAAAGAGATAATAAGGGTGGGGGGCACCAATTCGGTTCCGGTGGATGTGCGAATAATAACCGCCACCAATATCGATCTGGAAGAGGCCATGCAGTCGGGAAGGTTCAGGGAGGATTTGTACTACCGGCTTAACGTAATCCCTTTGAAAATTCCTCCCCTCAGGTCAAGAAGGGAGGACATATACCATCTGTCCCTTCACATAGTCCGAAAGTTCAACCAGGATTACGGCAGGAGCATACAGGGCATATCCGAAGGAGCCCACCGGAGGCTGCTTGAATACGACTGGCCGGGCAACATAAGGGAACTGGAAAACTTTATAGGACGTGCAATCATAAACATGAGATTCAACGATACCATTATCCGGGGAGAACACCTGCCTGCTATAACAGCAGCAAGAAAATCAGACCAAGCCGAAAAAGAAGAAGACACTGTTCCTTTCGCACCGGCCGACACTTCCCTGCCCCTGAACAGGGTGCTGGAAGAAACCGAACGGGAGTATATAAGGAAGGTTCTGCACAGAGCAGGATACAACAAAACCGAAGCGGCAAAAAAGATGGGCATTTCCATTAGGAACCTTTATTACAAGCTGAATAAATATGGTATTGATATGCAATAAACTGCACAGAAACCTGCAGTATTGCAGAATATTGCATGCAGAATTTTGCAAACCATGGGCACAAGAACATTTTAGTGAAGGACAGGGACCTGAAGACTGCTTTTCAGGCCCCTGTATTTTTTCGCCAATTTGCTAAGGGTAAACATGTCGGCAAATGCAAATAACATCCAATCATAGTATAAATCGCAAGTATTGGCACGATATTTGCGTGTATTTATATATAAAAACCAAAAGGAGGGAAAGGATGGAGATAAGCGGTTATATTCTGACAATCAACCCTGGGTCTACATCCACCAAGGTAGCACTTTTTAAGGATAATAAAAACATACTTCAAAAAAATTTGTCCCATTCGGCGGAGGAACTGGACAAACTGGGCAGAGTAGTCGACCAGTACGAGTACAGGCTTGGGATTGTACTTGAATGGTTTAAAGAAAACGATATAGGGCTCAAATCCCTTGTAGCGGTGGTGGGCAGGGGAGGTTTGTTGAAACCTATACCAAGCGGGACATATAGAGTTACCCGGACCATGATAGACGACCTTAGGGCTGCGGTAAGGGGAGAACACGCTTCAAACCTTGGGGCTGTACTGGCCGGAGGAATAGCTGACAGGACAGGAATACCGGCGTTTATTGTGGACCCGGTTGCCGTGGATGAATTTGATGATATTGCCAGAATCTCCGGCATGCCGGAACTGCCAAGAAGGTCACTGTCCCATGCGCTGAACATTAAAGCGGTGGCGTACAGGGCTGCCAAAGATGAGGGCAGACCCCTGGACAGGATGAGGATGATAATTGTTCATCTGGGCGGTGGAATATCGGTGGCGCCGCTTAAGGACGGAAGAATTATAGATGTGAACTGTGCCAACGACTATGGTCCCTTCTCGCCAGAGAGGACCGGCGGAGTGCCGACGGGTGCCCTGATAAAGATTGCATTTTCAGGAAAGTATACACAGAAGGAATTAAAAAGAAAAGTGATCGGCAAAGCCGGGCTGGTGGGCTACCTGGGGACAAACGATGCCAGGGAAGTCGAAAAGAGAATAGAACAGGGCGACAGGCAGGCCGAGCTCATTTTTAATGCCATGGGGTACCAGATAGCCAAGGAAATAGGAGCCATGGCCACGGTGTTAAAGGGAAAGGTGGATTTTATCGTACTGACCGGGGGCCTTGCCCATTCAAAAAGGCTGCTCTCCATCGTTACCGGTTTGACAGGCTTTATTGCACCGGTAAAGGTATACCCGGGAGAAGATGAGATGCAGGCCCTTGCCGAGGGTGCCTGCAGGGTTCTGACGGGAGAAGAGGATGCAAGGATCTATGAAGAAGAGGTGAAGCGGTTTGATTAACAGCTTTGCAGATATAATAAAGTATGCCAGGGAAAGGGGTCCTAAAACCATCGCGGTTGCAGTGGCCCAGGATGCGGAAGTGCTGGCTGCCGTCAGCAGGGCCAAAATGGAAGGTATTGCAGAAGCCGTACTGGTGGGTGACGGGAAAGAAATACTGAAAACTGCCGACCGGGCGGATATCGATGTTAAGGGATTTGAAATAGTTGACCGGCCGGACAAGGCGAAGGCCTGCGAAAAAGCAGTTGAACTGGTCGGCTCCGGCAGGGCCGATATAGTTATGAAGGGCATAATAGACACGTCGGTTATACTAAGGGCGGTACTCAACGACGAGACCCTGAGGGGTGAGAATATCTTGAGCCATATAGGGGTTGCCGAAGTTGACGGCTATGACAAATTGTTTATATTCAGCGATCCGGGTATGAACATTGCTCCCGACCTTTCACAGAAGGTCCAGATAATAGAAAACGCTGTACAGCTTGCAAATGCACTGGACAAGGACAATCCACGGGTTGCCGTGGTGTGCGCCGTTGAAAAGGTAAACCCCAAAATGCCGGCGACCCTGGATGCCGCCGAGCTGGTTAAAATGAACCAGGAGGGCAGGATAAAAAACTGTATCGTCGGAGGTCCCTTTGCGCTGGATAACGCGGTATCTGTTCGGGCGGCGGAGCATAAGGGGATTAACCATCCGGTGGCGGGGAATGCGGATATTCTTATAGTTCCCGACATAGAAGCGGGCAATATACTGTACAAGGCCTTGGTATATTTCGCCGGTGCCAAATGCGCCGGACTGGTGGTTGGAGCAAAGGCGCCGATAATAGTTACCTCAAGGGCCGATAACGAAGAGGCCAAGCTCAATTCCATTGCCCTTGCGGTCCTATTGGCCAACAAATAAAAGCGGGGTGAAAAAATGAACGAAGTATTCAGACTTCTTATAATAAATCCGGGCTCTACTTCAACCAAGATAGCCATATTCGACAATGAAAAGCCTGTTTTTGAGGAAGTCATCAGGCATTCGTCCGAGGAACTGGCTCCCTATCCCACCATATACAGCCAGTACCAGTTCAGGAAAGATGTAATACTCGAAACCCTGAACAGGAAGGACATAAACCTAACCAAACTGAATGCCGTGGTGGGCAGGGGGGGACTTTTGCATCCCATTCCAAGCGGCACCTATGAAGTGAACGACAAAATGGTTGAAGACCTGAGACTGGGACTTTTCGGCCAGCATGCATCAAGCCTCGGGGGTATACTGGCCAGAGAGATAGCCTTTCAGCTTAACATCCCGGCCTTTATAGTGGATCCGGTGGTGGTGGACGAGCTGGAGGATGTGGCCAGGATTTCCGGGCTGCCCGAAATAGAAAGGATATCCATATTCCATGCGCTGAACCAGAAGGCGGTTGCCAGAAGGGCGGCAAAGGACCTGGGAAAACCCTATGAAGAGCTAAACCTTATAGTGACCCATCTGGGCGGCGGTATTTCGGTGGGTGCCCATAAAAAAGGAAGAGTGGTGGACGTCAACAACGCATTGGACGGCGAAGGACCCTTCTCGCCCGAGAGGACCGGCGGCCTGCCGGTGGAAGGACTTATAGGCCTTTGTTTCTGCGGCAAGTACACGATGGATGAAATCAAAAAGAAAGTGGTCGGCAAAGGCGGACTTGTTGCATACCTGAAAACAAACGATGCCAGGGAAGTCGAAAAGATGATACAGGAGGAAAACACCGAAGCAAGGCTTATCTACCAGGCCATGGCATACCAGATTGCCAAGGAAATAGGCGGCTGTGCAGCGGCCATGGCCGGCAGGGTGGATGCCGTTGTCCTCACCGGGGGCGTAGCCCACAGCGAAATACTTACCGGATGGGTTAAAGAAAGGGTTGAATTCATTGCCCCGGTAATCATATACCCGGGAGAAGATGAAATGATAGCCCTTGCCGAGGGTGGCTTAAGGGTATTAAGAGGTGAAGAAGAGGCCAAACACTACGAATAAAGGACTGGTAGCCGATGCTGGAGGATAAAAGGATAAGGATTATAACCGGTCACTATGGAAGCGGCAAGACCGAATTCGCCGTAAACTATGCCATAAAACTGGCGCAGCTGGGCAGAAAAACGGCTATTGGTGATTTGGATATAGTTAACCCGTATTTCCGTTCACGGGAGAAAAAGGATTTTATGGAAAGGCTGGGAATAAGGGTTGTGGCACCGGCGGGAAAGCTTATAAACGCCGATGTGCCCGCCCTGCCCGCGGAAATCTATACACTGCTGCAGGATGAGAGCTACGATGTGGTGCTGGACGTCGGGGGCGATGCGGTGGGAGCAAGAACTTTGGGGCGTTATTATAATTACCTGAATGGCGGCGGTTATGACATGTTCATAGTTATAAACGCCAGCAGGCCCAGCACACAGGAATGTGAAACGGTGGTCCGGTATATTGAGGAGATTGAGATGTCCGCAAGGATTCCCGCCACCGGGCTTATCAACAACACCCATATGCTGCGCCATACAACGGTCCAAGACATCCTTAAGGGGCAGAGGGTGGCGGAAAAGGTTTCCCGGCAAAAAAATCTGCCGGTTAAATATATCAGCGCTATTGAAAAAATAGCCGAACAAATCCCGGAAGGTTTAACGGGTGAGATTTTCCCTGTCAAAATGTATATGCGACCCGAATGGTTGTAATTTTAACTCAAAAAGGAGGTTTGCACATGGCAAAGGTAAGAGGGAAGGTTACGTTTAAAGAACACCTGTGCAAGGGATGTGAACTATGCACAACTGTCTGCCCGGTAAACATAGTTAAAATGGCAAAGGACAGGATAAACGTAAAAGGGTATCACCCTGCAACCGTTTACGAGATGGAAAAATGCATAGCCTGTGGTAACTGTGCTACCATCTGTCCTGATACCGTAATCGAGGTTGAGAGAATTAGGAAAGATGGATAGTATACCAGTGCAAGACAGCTTAAATAAGAGGAGGGAAATTATATGGCAAAGGTTTTAATGAAGGGGAATGAAGCAATCGGCGCGGCAGCAATAAAAGCCGGATGCAAGTTTTTCTTCGGTTATCCGATAACACCTCAAAGCGAACTGCCCGAATACATGGCAAGGGAAATGCCGAAGGCGGGTGCTACTTTCCTGCAGTCCGAGAGCGAAGTTGCTGCCATAAACATGGTATATGGTGCCGCGGGTGCGGGAGCAAGGGTAATGACCTCATCCTCCAGTCCCGGTATCAGCCTTAAACAGGAGGGTATTTCCTATATAGCGGGGGCCGAACTGCCCTGCCTGATAGTTAATATAATAAGGGGAGGCCCCGGTCTGGGAGGTATCCAGCCGGCACAGTCCGACTATTTACAGGCGACCAAGGGCGGCGGACACGGTGACTACAAAATGGTGGTGCTGGCGCCCGCGTCTGTGCAGGAACTTACAGACCTTATTATGGAGGGCTTTGACATTGCCGACCAGTACAGAAATCCCGTTATGATAGTGGGGGACGGTATGCTGGGTCAGATGATGGAGCCGGTTGAACTGAGGGAGCCTAAAAAACGCAATCTGCCTCCCAAGGACTGGGCAACCACCGGTAAAGGCGGCAGAGGCCATACAAACGTTATAAATTCGCTGTTTATAGACCCCGCCGAATGCGAAAAGCACAATATAAAACTCAAAGCAAAGTTCGACCAAATGGAAAAGAACGAGAAGAAATTTGAAGTGTATAACTGCGAAAACCCTGATATAATAGCCGTTGCCTACGGGACTACCGCCAGGATTATAAAAACCGTTATAGAAAAAGGCAAGGAAGAGGGTATAAACGTAGGCCTTATTCGTCCCATTTCGCTGTGGCCATTCCCCTATGAAGTTATTGAAGAGTATGCCGACAGGACAAAGGCCTTCATTTCTGTTGAAATGAGCATGGGCCAGATGGTGGAGGACGTGAAACTGGGCGCCAACGGTAAAAAACCGGTTCATTTCTACGGCAGAACCGGTGGTATGGTACCCATACCCGACGATATTGTTGCCGAGATAAAGAAAATATTAGGGGGTGCTGAATAATGGCCGAAATGGTATTTAAAAGAACCAAAGGTTTACAGGATAGGCCCTTCCATTATTGTCCGGGCTGCACCCACGGTATAATTCACAGGCTTGTGGCCGAAGTGCTTGAAGAGCTGGACGTTTTGGATAATGCCGTAGGGGTTGCTCCGGTCGGCTGTTCGGTGTTTGCCTATGATTACTTCAACTGCGACATGCAGGAAGCTGCCCACGGCAGGGCACCAGCCGTTGCAACCGGCATAAAGAGAACCCTTCCCGACAACGTGGTGTTTACTTATCAGGGCGACGGTGACCTTGCTTCGATAGGTGCCGCGGAGATAGTACACGCAGCCATGAGGGGAGAAAAGATAACAACCATATTTGTAAACAATGCCGTATACGGAATGACCGGCGGTCAGATGGCACCTACCACGCTGGTGGGGCAGAAGGCCACCAC
>CAZGUG010000026.1:0-9140 GCA_964529035.1 uncultured Clostridium sp. | reverse complement strand
TGGCTGGAAGAAAACATGATACCCTATTATCCCCTGGGGGTTTACAAAACGCCTGAGGAGGTGAAATAGGATATGATAAACGAACGAATAATAATGGCCGGGTTCGGAGGCCAGGGAGTAATGTCTATGGGTCAGCTTCTGACCTATGCGGGAATGATTGAAGGCAAAAACGTTTCCTGGCTGCCATCCTACGGTCCCGAAATGAGGGGCGGAACCGCCAACTGTAATGTAATCATATCCGACAGTCCGGTAGCGTCCCCGATAGTGACCGATGCCACCGCAGTAATAGCAATGAACAGGCCTTCCCTTGACAAATTCGAACCCTCGCTGGTAAAGAACGGGCTGCTCCTTATAAACAGTTCACTTATAGACAGGAAGGCCGAACGGGATGATATAATGGCCTATGACATTCCCGCCAACGAAATAGCAAACGAACTGGGCAACAGCAGAATAGCCAACATGGTTATGCTGGGGGCATACCTGGAAGCTACCGGCGCGCTCAGGAAGGAGAGCATTATAAAGGCCCTTGAGAAGGTATTCGGTGAAAGAAAGGCGCACCTTATACCGGTGAACAAGGATGCCCTGGACCGGGGCGCGGAACTGGTAAAACAGGACAGCTGCGGCTGATAGTGGTATAATGACCGGCCGGTGTGCCGGATAGAAAAAATGGGGGACGGCTGTCTTGTCTGTGAACAGGACATAAGCAGCCGTCTTCTTCCCTTTGTGCTTTCAAAATGGAATATTTTTTGTGATATTATATACAAAAGGGGTGGTTGTATGGCAAGACTGACAAGGGCACTGAATAACAAAGAATATTATATTGTGGATTATGAAAAAGTAAGGCACGACGTCAGCGGTTATTCGGGGGAAGCCGTAAACAAACTTGCGAAATTCGAAAATTTCTTCGATGATTTAACAGCAGAGCAGAGCAAAATATCCGAAGAACTGGAGAAACTCCGCGGCCAGGGCAAAACGCGTTCATACAAGTTCAAGGAACTGATGGCCAAAAAACTGACCAACAGCAATGTTTTAAATCTGCTGAAGACGTACGGACTTGAATAAAGGCACCGTCAGCCGAATTTGAATATATCCTCCGGGTTAACCTTTGCATCCCTGGGGTAATAGGCCCCCGTTTCGCGGGAAAAACAATATCTCTTCGCCAGCTCTCCGGATTTGGACATTTTTCTAATCCTGCCCAGACAGTCGGCCAGCCGGTCTATGTCGCTGTGGTTGTTGTATGCTGCAAGGCTTACCCTTACCATTCCCGGTATGTTTTCCATGTTCCCGGTCCTTTTCCTGTGAATAAGCTGTGAGACCTGTTGAGGTTTCAGGTTTAAAAGGTGCAGCATATAGGGCTGGGCGCAAAAGCATCCGTTTCTTACCGCTATACCGCCTTCCCAGGCAAGCGCAGCGGCCGTCAGGCTGTGGGGTACACCGTTTAGGTTGAAGGTTATAACCCCCACCCTGTTTTGTATCCGGCTGGGGTTTGTTTCGCCGTATATCTTTAAGCCTTTGATTTCGTTAAGTCTCCTAAGGGCATAGGCGGTAAGGTTTCTTTCATAGTTTTCTATATTACGCATGCCCTGTCTGAGCAGGTATTCGACTGCCTCCGCCAGGGCCACCGCACCAACCACGTTGGGCGAACCCGCTTCTTCCCTGTCCGGCAGCCCCGCCCATTCAACCAATTGACTGGTTACTATGTTTATGGTACCGCCTCCGGTGTATTCGGGGGCATCCTTCAAAAAGGTGTTTTTGGGGCCTATAAGCACCCCGGTACCGAAGGGAGCGTACATCTTATGGGCGGAAAACACCAGGTAGTCAATATGTGCGGGATGGTCGTCCGGCCTTACGTCAAGCGGTGAATGGGGGATAAGCTGTGCACCGTCCACAAGAACCGGTGCCCCCGCCCGGTGAGCCATAACCGCAATCCTTTCCACATCGTTTTTATAGCCGGTTACGTTGGATGCCCCCGAAACACTGACCAGCTTAAGCTTCCCCCTGTACCTTTTTATTTTGGTTTCAAGGTCCTGGTAATCAAGGGCGCCTTTTTCGTCTGTCCTTGCATAAACCGTCTGAGCCCTGGGACGCCAGGGAAGGTCGTTTGAGTGATGCTCCATCATGGTGGTAATCACCATGTCGTTTTTGGTAAGTCCCAGCCTGTAGGAGATTTTGTTTATGGCTTCGGTGGTGTTTTTGACAAAAACCACGCAGTTTTTTGCAAGGTCCGCCTTAACAAAACCGCCGACGATTTCATGGGCTTCATCGTATACATGAGTGGATACCTGGGATTTGAAGCCGGTACCCCTGTGCACGCTGGAGTACCAGTCCATAAATTCGTTGACCTTATCAAGGACCGGCCTGAGTACCGGTGTACTGGCGGCGTTGTCAAGGTTTATGTACTTTATGTATCCTCCCCCTGCGACGGGCACTTTTTTGTTTATACCGACTATATCCCTTCGAAACCTCGCCTGATTAAAGTTTTTCCCCTGAAATAACATGTCTTATCTCCCTTTGAAATATGCGCTTATAACATAATATGATGGCAGCATATATATTGATTCAATAAATTGCTGTTGACAAACCACAGCGAACCTGTTAGTATTCTGTATAATAAATTTATTTACTTCAGAGAACCTTAAAAATTAAATGTTGCTCTTATCGAGAGTAGGTGGAGGGACTGGCCCTGTGAAACCTCGGCAACCTTCAGACCAATGTCTGAAAAGGTGCCAATTCCAGCAGAACTGTTGTTCTGGCAGATAAGGTTGTTAGTTGGACCCTTCCTGTTTGCCAGGGGGGGGATTTTTGATTCCGGGAGGGATGGTTATGGACAGTAAACAGGCATTGGATAGGATCTTGGTTTTTGACGGTGCCATGGGAACAATGCTTATGGAAAAGGGATTGAAGGCCGGTGCTTGTCCGGAGAGTATTAATCTTGAGGCGCCCGATGAGGTTCTGAAAATACATAAAGCTTACATACAGGCCAAAGCCGACGTGATTACCACCAACTCCTTTGGAGGAAACAGGGTTAAACTGTCGCAGTATCACATGGAGGACAGGGTCAGGGACATTAACCTGAAAGCGGTGGAAATTGCCCGCAGCGCAGCTCAAGGTACAAAAGTTTATGTGGCTGCATCGGTCGGGCCTACCGGACGCTTTGTGGAGCCGGCGGGGGATATGGCCTTAGTAACTGCATATGACGTGTTTAGGGAGCAGATTGAGGCCCTGACCAGTGCAATGCCTGACTTTATTCTGCTTGAAACCTTTGGCGATCTGGGGGAGCTGCGAGCGGCACTTCTGGCAGCCAGAGACGTATGCGGTATTCCGGTAATCTGCTGTCTTACATTCAGCGGTAAGCGTACCCTGACCGGTGTAAGTCCGGCTGCCGCTGCGGTTGTGCTGGAGGGCCTGGGTGCTGCGGCTGTGGGGGCAAACTGCTCGGGGGGTCCAAAGGAGCTTTACCAAAACATTATGGAAATGCGTAAAAACACAGGTTTGCCGGTTATTGTCCAGCCAAATGCTGGGATACCTGACATAAGGACCGGTAAGACCCGTTATCCCTTGGGGCCGGCAGATTTTGTAAAGGCTATGGAGCCATACTTCGCCGGCGGGGCAAATCTTTTGGGCAGCTGCTGCGGAAGCACCCCCGAACATACCCGGCTTCTTAAAGAAAGAACATTGCATATAAAACGTCCCGTACATATAAACCGGAATGCAGCGGGCAGGCTGGCAAGCAGTGACAGGGTTGTCAGGACTAATCCCGATACAATGCCCATAATTATAGGAGAAAGGATAAACCCCACGGCGCGAAAGGCCATAATAGAAAGCTTGAAGTACAGGGATTACCAGGCAATACGTGATGAGGCGGAAGCCCAGGTCAACAGGGGAGCCCATCTGCTGGATATTAACGTTGGCACCCCGGGAATAGACCAGGCCGATGCCATGTACCGTATTGTAAATATACTTCAGAGAAGTTTAAAGACACCCCTTGTTATCGATTCAACCAACCCCGCAGTTATAGAAACGGGGATCAGGACATACCACGGAAAGGCCCTTGTAAACTCTGTAAACGGTGAACGGAAAAACCTTGACAGGATATTGCCCCTGGTTAAAAGATACGGCGGTGCGGTTATTGGTCTCACCCTGGATGATGCGGGTATTCCCGCCACCGCAGAAGAGCGTTTTAAAGTTGCGGCGAGGATTGTAGATGAATGTGCCGGTTACGGTATCCCCAAAAGGGATATTTATATAGACGCCCTTGTACTCACCGTGGCAACCGGCAGCGCCGCTGCCATTGAGACACTTAAGGCGGTAAGGATGATAAAGGAAAGACTTGGCGTAAACACAATACTCGGGATAAGCAACGTATCCCACGGACTGCCCCAAAGGAGCAGTATAAACGCAGCGTTTCTGACAATGGCCATATCCCACGGGCTGGATGCGGCAATTGTCAATCCGCTGGACAATGCTGTTATGGAGGCGTGGCAGGCTGCATCACTGCTGGCGGGTAGGGATGCAAATGCCCAAAGCTTTCTAAAAAACAAACATAATCAAACCAAATCCGGGGGTATTCGGGTGGTAGCGGGGGAACAGTGCAGCGTTGATACCGTCAAGCGGGCTGTAATAAAGGGTACGGAAAACATAGAAACTGTGGTTGAAAAGCTGCTTAATCAGGGATTGGAAGCCCGGGAGGTAATTGACAGGGGACTTATTCCGGCCCTTGACATTGTTGGCGATTTATATGCAAAAGGCGAGTACTATCTACCCCAGCTCATGCTGAGCGCAGAGACGGCACAGAAGGCCTTCGGTATACTGGAAAAAAGGCTTGGTGCAAGGGGAAACATAGCCGATAAAGGCACGGTGGTTATTGGGACCGTCAAAGGAGATATACACGATATAGGTAAAAATATGGTTGCCGTTATGCTGAAAAACCACGGGTACAGGGTTGTAGACCTTGGCAAAAACGTTCCTCCCGAAAGGTTTGTGGAGGCTGCGCTTAAGGAGCATGCAGAATTTGCGGCCCTCAGTGCGCTCATGACAACGACTATGGTTGAAATACCAGGAACAATAGAAGCTTTAAAGAAAAAGCTGCCCGGTATAACCATTATTGTGGGGGGAGCGGTTGTTACCAGGGAATTCGCCCGCGAATCCGGCGCTGACGGATATGGCAGGGATGCGGTGGGAGCGGTCAGAATCATTGAAGAGTTAAGGGGGAAATGACATGGGAAGTGCATTGAGGGAAAAGCTAAAGCAGAAAAAATTTGTGGTGACTGTGGAGATAGACCCTCCCAAAGGGCCTAATCCCTGGGGAGTTTACAACAGCATGTGGCCGCTGGCGCGGATGGTGGATGCGGTTAACATTGCGGACAGCCCAATGGCGAGGATGCGCATGAGTCCCATTGCGCTGGCTCATCTGGTACAGGAAAAACTTGAACTGGAGGCTGTTTTTCATCTAACCTGCAGAGACAGGAACCTAATGGGCCTTCAATCCGAACTGTTGGGCGCCTTTGCACTGGGTGTGAAAAACATACTTGCGCTGACCGGTGACAAACCTCAATCCGGTGACCATCCCGACGCAACCGGCATATTTGACGTTGATTCCATAGGTTTGGCCGGCATTGCCGCAAAACTTAACGATGGATATGATGCAACGGACAATCCGCTTGACAGTAAAACGGATTTCTTTATAGGGGCGGTAGCTAATCCAGGGGCTGAGGATTTGCCGGAAGAGGTTGACAGAATCATCCGGAAGACCGAAGCGGGGGTGAGCTTTTTTCAAACCCAGCCGGTGTTTGACATAAATAAGCTGGAGAAGTTCATAGGGGCGCTGCCGTCAGGTTTTGCGCCGATAATATACGGACTGCTTCCGCTTAAAAGTGTCAGGCTTGTACATTACCTTAACGAAAATGTTCCCGGGGTTGATGTTCCCGAAGGCCTTATTGACAGAGTTGCCGAGAAAGGCAGGGAAGCTGGCGTGAATATTGCGAGGGAGCTTATGCATAATATGAGGCCGATGGTGCCTGGGGTGCATATTTTCCCCATGGGGGACGTAGGACTTGCAGAGGAAATATTGAGGGAGGAAGGCGCCGGCTATGGAGAATGGGCACACTGTATATAGAAAAACAATAAACCCGGATTTGGACAGTATAACAAATTCACGGCCGGAACTTGAAGGGGCAGAAAAGAAGGTATGGGAGCTGGCCGAATGTATACGTCCTGTTGTATACTGGGCGGATTTCCCATTGAAAATCTGCGGCGGGAACAGAGTAATTCTCGGGGAGGATGCTTTATCGATAAATAGCTTCTATTTGGCCAGGGGGCTAAAAGGTTTTGCCAGGGCTACGCTGATGGCTGCCACCATAGGGGATGCACTGCCCGGTTACAGCGATATATGCGTAAGGGAAGGCCGGCTTTGGGAAGGCACGGTGGCAGACATTCTGGGCTCTCTGGCAGTGGATGCCGTTGTCCGGAAGTTCTGCCGTCTTCTTTCCACCCAAAAAGAGGACAGTGGGCTTTATCCTTCCCTCAGATACAGCCCGGGATACGGTGACTGGTCGCTTGAAGACCAGGCACTGATACTGTCGCTTTTGGACACGGGACCTGAGATAACGATGGGCCCGGGCTGTCTGCTTGAGCCGGTGAAATCGGTTACTGTCCTGGTCGGATGGTCTGTAGGGCTAAAACAGGATATATACCCCGTGGGGGATAGAGAAAAGGGGCTTTGCCAGGGAACGGGAAGCTGCAGCAGCTGCCGTACCTGGGCCTGTATCAAGGACAGGTAGCATAGCTGCTGCCGGGAGAATTTATAGGGGAATTAACCTGATTTGCCCGCGGACCCCAAGTTTGTCCTCCGCTATTATCAGTATCCCAAGGATGTTCTCATGGCCGGCAGATATGGCAAGCACGCCTTCAATATCCTTTCCGGAGCGTACAGCATTGGCAAAACATGTTGCGTATGCATCCGCCGAAGGCGTGTCTTTGCATACAACGGTTACTGCATCCGCCACCCCGAAGCTTAACGAGTGCCCTACCTTCCCCGAAGAAGTACAGACTCCTGCGGGGCAAAGGCAAGGGGGAATCTCTATTGCTATTTTATCCGACAAAGCGCAATCCCCGGCGTAGACCGAAAGGGTTGCGGGTCTTTTTGTATTTATGTAGATATCACCACCGTTTTCCACAACTATTTCCTTTAAACCGTAATTTATCTCAAGAAATCTTCCGATTTTTTGTGAAAAAGCACCGGCAACGGCAGCCATAGGTCCCACTCCGGCTTTTGATGCAGCCTTCGCCATACTTCTGGCGACACCGGGGGCGTCATCCAAAGTGTTACAGGGTACAAGGGACGTTTTAAACTTCGGATGCTTTTGTATATAATCCTCAAGCAGGTTTCTTATTCTTTTTATATACTCCAGCGTGCGGCCCTTCATACTGCTGCAGTAATGGTCGGGGTCAACGCCTATCCAGAGGTCGGTTTCTTTAAAATTAACGGTAAATGACCTGAACCGGTCTGTACCCATAGAGTTTCGGTACAGCCGGGGCCGATAGCTGTTATTCACTTAAAGGTTTTACCGTTCCTTTGTCCGGCAGAAAGTCCGTTGGCTGATGCAGCAGGAAATCGCCTTTTGCTATCCATTCCTTAAGTATCAGGGCTATTTGCCTGGCCTTGTATATACTTGAAAGCGAAGATGAGGATATTTTTCTGCCATTAAGCTCCACCGTGCCGGATTTTAATTCCCTGTAATCCACTGTCCTTACAGAGGGTCGGTTTCGTCTGGGTATACCGTAATCAATAAGGGAGGTAGTGATATCCCTGTCCCTTACCGAAACAAAACTCGCCATTTCTTCGTCCAGGATTGGTATTGGAACTCCTATTCCGACATAAAGGCTTACGCCGTACCTTTGAAATACTGCAGCCTTGATGAAACCGGAGGACATATCTTTCAGGTTGCCTATAAGGCTGAGGGTGCAGGCCGGACCTGTGGGTATACCATTATTAGACCTTGGCCTGTCGGGATTATGCTGGGTGCCGTTCCAGGCAACATACCCAGTGGTGCCTCCCAGGAAAATTTTGGTCCCTATGCCTATGGTCCTGAGCCTGGGGTCGTTCAATAGGGGGCTTAATTCCCCCGAAGTGCAGTAGGTTATATTACCGAAATCCGGCAGCAGTGTACCCATATAGGTATACAACGTTCTGTCGGCGGAGTTGGTGGCGGCTGCGTAGTTTTGATAAGCATTCCTAGGATTGAAAAGGATACATTCATTAAGAGTGTTTTTATCGATGTAGGTATCCACCCTTTCCTTTGGGTAACAGTCGGTTTTACAGCCAAATGCCTCCAGCCTGACTTTCCTGCCCGAAACAAGGTCTTCAATGACATGGGCTCCTCCGTACAGTCTGTCACAATTCTCAGACAGTTCGGTGGCACCGATATAAGCATCCACTGCCGCAAGCCCTGTATATGCCGGTACATCGTTAAGCAGGACCTTTGACATTTTTATCGGAGGGTCGCTGTGGCCGAAATTGACAAAGACACCGGATGAGCACATGGGGCTGAAGGTACCCGTTGTGACAACATCAACCTTACGTGCTGCCTCGGATACTCCCTGCTCCGATGACATCTGCTTGAATTCTTCGGCAGTCAGCACCACCGCATCTCCTTTCTGGATTTTTTGGTTAATCTCTTCGTAACATTTAACAGCGCTTGACAATTTTACTGCCTCCTTTAACCGGCTTATTTTGATAAATAAAAAACCTCTTTCGGATGAAAGAGGAAAAACAATCATTAACTCTGCCTCCCTCATCTCTCAGTGGCTTTGAATTTCACCCACTGCTGGAGTTGGCACCTTTTCAGGGAAAAACACCCGAAGGTTGCCGAGGTTTCACAGGGCCAGTCCCTCCACCTCTCTTGATGAGAATGATATTTATTAAATTGTATTAGATTGATACTAACACCTGCTCACTGTCCTGTCAAGGAAATTTATTGGGAAATGAACGTTCTGCCACTGGCCCTTAATATAAAAGGCACAAATTAAGCAAAATTACATAATATATCTAAGTAGAATATTTTGTCTATGGGATGGAATATCCAAACAATTGAAAAGCGGTATTTGGTATGATAATATTTAAACGTATTAAATTAATCTGT
>CAZGUG010000025.1:22716-28245 GCA_964529035.1 uncultured Clostridium sp. | reverse complement strand
TCCCTTTCCCCTGCACCGGTGTGCCTGGCCACCAGGGCCATTGCCCCGATGCCTATGCCCGCAAAAACAGCGGTCAACGTAAAGACTATCTGCCCGCCAAGCCCTACCGCGTTAAGGGCCTCGGCGCTCAGCCTGCCCACCATTGCAGTGTCGAATACCCATACAAACATGTGCAGGGCCATTTCCAGTATCACAGGCCATGCGAGAAAAAGTATTTTCCTGTTCAAATCCGTTCTGCCCCTAATTATGTTCATATTTTTATGTCTCCCGTATATTCTGGTAAAAAAACTAATAAGGCTATAGGGTAAAACCGTCAGGCTTGTCCCTATAGCAACCTCTGTCCGCAAAGCTTAATGACGGCCGCTGCCCTGGCAGGCCGCGGCTTTATGTATGGTTTCTACGCCTTCTCCATTTTCCAAGCATCCTTTTTAAGGGGCTTGATATTTCCACCGCGGTTGTGGACACGCTGCTGTCCTTTGGTACCACAACCAGATCCAGCCTGCTCACCCCTTCGGAGTAACTGGAAAACTCCAGGGTCCTGGTTTCACCCTCAAGGGTAGTAATATCCACCCATACATAGGGAGGATACTGCTGCAGCACCGCTGTCAGGTCATCTTCCCCTTCCACTTTCCTGCCGTTTATACCGGTAATTATATCTCCCGACGATATGCCCATTTTTTGGGCAGCGCCCCCTGAAAATATATCCAGCACACGGACACCGCTGTCCGGGGCGGTATATATCGGTATGCCCGCTTTCTGCCTCCGCCTGCCGGTAATGATAAGCAGTTCGTGGAACATGGGGCCGAATATGGCTACCAGCCACTGCAGGGACCTGTGGTGTGAGGATAAAACCGAAATGGCAAGCAGTACAACGCTGTATGCAAACAAATTCATCGCCGAGCTGCGGCTCTTTTTAACCGGCGTATCGGCCATTGCAATGTCGCTATAGCCAAGTGCCGCCACCACCGGCAGCATCAGGAACATTACATCCTCCATGTCCCCGGTGACCCCCATCGGCTTTAAAAGCGGCCACCAGTCGGGCATGGGCACCGACCCGGCAGGAACAATATCGCTGCTGACCACCGTCATAATGATTATGGGGATGGGCCAGAACCTTACCAGGTTAAAGGCCCCGACCACGCCGTAGGTTTTGTCCTCCATAAACACCGGTATGCTCTGCCTGGAACCGTTCAAAAAAATGAGCATGCTTTCCACCAGGTGTAGTATCGCAACAATGGCCATAAGTGCCGGAACGTCAATCACCGGAAAACCGAAGATAAGGCTTGAAAGGGCCACTACTCCCCCGGCGTATGAAAAACACATGTACCTGGGATTTATTAGCATAAGGATTATGGCTATTACCCATACATAGAGGATTCCGGTATTGTCCAGGGTTACCCCCACTATAACCATAACGATGCTTCCTACAACCCCGCCGGCCAAGCCGGTTATGATAGACCCCGACATCCTTTCCCAGGTTGAGTACCTCTGTCTGCCCAGCATACGCTCTTCCAGGACAGTGCTTTTCTGGTACTGGTTGAACACCAGCACCAGTACAACCCAGAAAAGCGGGTTTATAAAAACGGTTATTATGGACTGCAAAACCATCATTATTAAATCAACAAACGGAAGCATCGGGACACCTCCACGGTTAAACAAATCGTTGGTACCGCGTACCGGCTGCCAAAGGCAGGATGCCGGTTACCATAAGTATGTCAATCGGGAATATTTTTAATCAGCTCCAGTGCCTCGGCCAGCTGGGTATCTTTCCCTTCACTGTAATCGCCTATAACCGCATCCTCAGGCCGTTCCACCACATAATCCGGCTGTATGCCGCTGCCCTGGATGCTTCTGCCCTTTGGTGTATAGTACTGGGCAATGGTCATCTTAATGGCCGAACCGTCGCCCAGCCCCTGTATCGTCTGCACCAGCGCCTTGCCAAAGGTCCTTGTACCCACCAGTATACCGGTTTCCGAATCCTGTATCGCGCCGGCCAGTATCTCGGAAGCGCTGGCACTGCCTCCGTCCACCAACACCACGAGGGGCAGGCCCAGTTCACCTTTGTCGGAAAGCTCTTCGTTCCTGTTTCCCTGCCTGTCTTCGGTATATACTATAAGCCCTTTGCCCATAATAAAGTCCGCAACCCTTACCACCACGTCAAGCAGCCCTCCGGGGTTGCCCCGAAGGTCCAGTATCAGCCCTTGGATGCCTTCCCCCTGCAGCTGCTTTATCTGTACCCTGAAGTCCTCGTCGGTTTTTTCGTCAAAGGCTGATATCCTGACATAACCTATGTTATTCTCGATAACCTCGGACTTAACCGTTACAAGCCGGATCTCCTGGCGTACAATCTTTACGTCAAAGGGTTCGGGAAGCCCCTCCCTCATTATCGTAAGCATCACCTCGGTGCCTTCGGGGCCCTTCATCATTGCAACCGCCCGTTCCAGCTGGTCCGCATACACTTCATGGCCGTCCACCCTGATTATCCTGTCGGCTGTCCTTATCCCGGCCCTGGCGCTGGGCGTATCCTCTATGGGTGCAACCACCCTTATGTAACCGTCTTCTCCTCCTTCAACCACCAGGCCGATTCCTTCATAGGTACCGGTTGTGTGGGTCATAAAGGAATCGTATTCGTCCTTATCCATATAAACTGTATAGGGGTCTTCCAGGGCTTCCAGCATACCCCGTATCGCCCCTTCTTCGAGAACCGCCGGGGCGGTGTCCCGGTAGTAATGCGAATCCAGGAATGTTTTAACCCTGATGAATTTATTGAGCTCCTTCAGGCTGTTATAATCCCTTGCAGATAAAATTACGCCCCCTCCGGGAAGCGGTATGGATACAAAATTGATCACGCTCAGGGTAATCATAACCGCCACCAACAAAAAGGCAGCTGTTCCCAGCAGTGACCTTAGACTAAATTTCATTGAGGCTTCCTCCCGTCAATCTTTACATATAAACAATATACGCAGTTACACCCGATAATATTAACACGTATCCATTATACCACCAGATAATTGCCATTTCAAAGAAATAGATTGCCCTGCCGGGCTTTATATAACGGGAGACGATACTTGTTCCATAGTTTCAGTTTGCCCAATAGATTTTGATGCAAACAAAAAGAACCGTCCCCGGTGTTTGCGGTGTTTGTGTTTGCATTTATAAAAGCCGGTTTCCCGGCTTTTATACTTTGAGAAATCTCCTCAGGGATATACCGCTGCCTGCCACGCCTATCACCATCCCTACCCCCAAAAGGATAAGGGATGTATCGTAAAGGGACTGGGAATAGGGTGCAAGGTAGCCGGATATCATTACAAAAATACCGCCAAAACTGCTGTGCATTGACTTGTAAAAATAATTGTATATGGCAGCAACCATTCCGGAAGCAAAGGCTGCACCAATTATGCCCATCATAAGCCCTTCGATGATAAACGGGAACCTTATGAAGCTGTCGGTGGCGCCGATGTATTTCATTATCCTTATCTCTTTCCTTCGTGCCACCACCGTCATCTTTATTGTGTTGGATATTATAAACACCGAAATGAAGGCCAGAATACATATGAGCACCGTGCCCACCACCCTGATAAGGTTGGTGGAAGCCAACAGCCTTTCAACGACATCCTTGCCGTACTGGACCTCCTCTACACCTTTAAATACGGCTATTTCGTCCGCAATACTACCGATGGTGTTCGGGTCCTCAACCTTTACTATATATGAACTGGGAAAGGGATTGTTCTCTCCCTCCAACCCCTCAAGCAGGCTGCCGTCGTCTCCCAACTGCTCCCTGTACTTCCGAAGGGCCATTTCCTTGGTTTCAAAGTCAATCTCCTTTACGCCCTGTACCCGCGCGATTCTTTCACCTATTGTCTGTACCTGTGAAGAATCCAGTTCTTCCTCGAGAAAGGCCTTGATCTCCACGCTTGATTCTATATAGTCCGCCAAACTGTTTATGTTTATTATGGTCAGAAGGGACAGCCCAAGCACCAGCAAAACCGCCGTAACCGAACCTATTGCCACAAGGGTCATTACCCTGTTCCTCCACAGGCCGGAAAAACCCTGCCTTAGCTGCAGTCCCAGCGTTCTAATCTTCAAAGCTGTACCCTCCCCTCTCCTGGTCTCTTACAATCCTGCCCCTGTCGAGGGTAATTACCCTCTGTCTCATATAGTTGACTATATCACGGGCATGGGTGGCCATAATCACCGTTGTACCCCTCTGGTTTATTTCCTTCAGTGTTTTCATAATCTCCCAGGCGGTATCGGGGTCCAGGTTGCCGGTGGGTTCGTCGGCAATCAGCAGTGCCGGGTTGTTCACTATTGCCCTTGCCATCGACACCCTCTGCTGCTCTCCCCCCGACAGTTGGCCGGGAAATACGTCGGCTTTGCCCCCCAGGCCTACTATTGACAGTACCCTTGGCACCTGCCTTACAATCTCCCTTTTGGAGGCCCCCACTATATGCATTGCAAAGGCCACGTTCTCGGATACCGTTTTATCCGGCAGCAGCCGGAAGTCCTGGAACACAACGCCCAGTTTCCTCCTTAAGTACGGAACCTGGCGTCTTTTTAACGTATTCAGCGTTACACCGTCTATGGTAATGGCTCCGGAGGTGGGGTTTTCTTCCTTAAGCAGCAGCTTTACCAGGGTTGATTTACCCGCACCGCTGGAGCCCACAAAAAACACAAATTCGCCCTTATGTATATCAATATCTATCCCTTCAAGGGCAGCCGTACCGTTCGGATATACCTTTGAAACGTCCTTCATAGCAATCAATCGCAATCACTCCCATCCCACAGTCATTTCGACAAATAAAATTTTTATCCTGCAAATCCGGCCTATATTCCTAATTAAAGTATAATGTTTTTTGCCTGCGCTTTAAAGGAGAAATTATATCCATAAATATTTTTTTATTGTACAATAGGCTTTGGAGGGAGGAGGAGCTGCAAATGAAACAAGAAATCAGGGAGCATGTTTTGAAACAAAGGCGACAAATTTCCCCCGAAACGAGGAGTGAATACAGCCGCCTGATACATGAAAGGCTTTTCCGGCTGGATGTATTCAGAGATGCAGCCAGCATAATGGCTTACATGGATTTCAGGAACGAAGTGGAGACCATGCCGGTTATTAAGCACTGTCTTTCGCAGGGCAAGAGAATTGTGCTGCCGGTGAGCATGAAAAAACCCCGGCAGCTGCTTTTGTCGGAGGTTAGGGACCCCGAGGCCGAAATTGCAGCCGGAACCTTCGGTGTGCCCGAACCCCTTAAAGAATATATTAGACCCTTTCCCGCCGAAGACCTGGACCTTATCCTGGTTCCGGCGGTGGCCTTTGACAGCCTGGGCTACAGAATCGGCTACGGTGCGGGCTACTATGACAGATTTTTGGCAGGACTTACCCAGATAATTCCAACCATTGGCCTTGCCTTTGAAGTCCAGATAATCGACAGGGTGCCCGCCGAGCCCACCGATTGGCCGGTTGATTATATAATAACCGAAAAAAGGCTTATTAACTGCAAATAGACAGGGGGACGGTTCTCTTGTCTT
>CAZGUG010000025.1:2221-22616 GCA_964529035.1 uncultured Clostridium sp. | reverse complement strand
AACCGAAAAAAGGCTTATTAACTGCAAATAGACAGGGGGACGGTTCTCTTGTCTTGACGAATGTGCCCATTACTGGTAAACTATGGTTATAAACTATAGATAGGGTGATATAATATGCCAAGGCAGCAAAGAATCAAAAGTGCCAGCGGGTATTATCACATCATGCTACGTGGGAACGAGAAAAAGGATATATTTAACAGCAATAAGGATAAACAACGTTTCATGGAAATTGTGTATGACAAGAAACAAGGTAACAGGTTTTATCTGCACGCCTTTTGCCTGATGAATAATCATATACATTTAATGCTAAGCGAAGGAGCGGAGGACGTAGCCACGGTAATGAAACGTATTACCGTAAGCTACGTATATTATTTCAATAAAAAATACAAAAGAGTAGGGCACCTGTTCCAGGACAGGTTTAAGAGCGAGGCGGTGGAACAGGACAGATATCTATTGGCTTTGGCAAGGTACATACACCAAAACCCGGTTAAAGCGGGGATAGTTAAGAAAGCAGGTGACTATAAGTGGAGCAGCCATAACTGCTATTTAAATGAGGACAATTGCTTTGCAAAAATGCTTGATACCGATATAATTCTGCGTCTTTTTTCCGAGGACATAGAGACAGCTGTCAAGAAATATACGGAGTATATGAATGAGGAATGTAAAGAAAAATTTATCGACCTGGAGGAAGATACAGAACTTATCGATGAGGAGCAAGCAAGAGAGCTGTTTAATAAAATGCTAATAGACCGGCGCCTTAAAGACAGAAACAAAGGAAATTTGCAGATACCGAACAGCTTAATAAAGGAGTTTAGAGAAAATACCAACCTGTCAATCAGAAAGATTGCTGCTATTACCGGCTTAAACAAGGATAAAGTGAATAAGATGCTGAAGAGTTAGACAGAAGAACCGTCCCCTTGTCTGCTTGTTTAGTTCCCTTGTCTATGTCTATTATGTATGTCTATGTGCCTATGTATGCCTATGTATGCATTTCAGGCAAGGGGACAGACAGAAGAACCGTCCCCTTGTCTGTGTCTGTGTCTGGAATTTTAGACAGGAGAACCGTCCCCTTGTCTGTCGACTACTTTTCTGAATTCGTCAAGCTTCTGCTCCACCCTGTGGTAGAGGGTCCCTTCGGGGTAACCGCCGTCGCTGCCGGCGCTGCCGGCGGACATGCCGGTCAGTATCTCGATACCTTCTTCTATTGTCTTAACGGGATATATATGGAATTTACCTTCCGCCACCGCCTGTATCACTTCGTCGTCCAGCATAAGGTTTTTGACGTTCTGGTGGGGTATCATGACCCCCTGGTCTCCGGTCAGGCCCTTTTCCCTGCACACCCGGAAGAAACCTTCTATCTTCTGGTTTACCCCGCCTATGGGCTGCACCTCTCCCCTCTGGTTCACCGAGCCGGTTACCGCAATGTTCTGTTTTATCGGAACCTCCGCAAGGCAGGACAGTATGGCGTAGAGCTCGGTACTGGAAGCACTGTCGCCGTCAACGCCGCTGTAGGACTGTTCAAAGGCTATGCTGGCGCTGACTGACAATGGCCCCTTCCGGGCAAACCTGTCCCCCAGGTAACCCCCAAGTATAAGCACGCCCTTGTCGTGGATGCTGCCGCTCATTTTTACTTCCCGTTCAACGTTTATTACTCCCTTCTTGCCGGCATAGGCAACTGCGGTAATCCTGGAGGGACGCCCGAAGGAATACTCTCCCGTGTCAAGGACCGCAAGGCCGTTTACCTGGCCCACAACCGCTCCATCGGTATCTATCAGGATGGTTCCTTCCCTTATGTATTCCTGTATCTTCTTTTCATACTTGTCGGAACGATAAATCTTTTCCTGTATTGCCCTTGTCACGTGATCGGCGGTAACAAGCGAGGCATCCTCAATACCCGCCCAGGTATCCGCTTCGTAGATAATCTCCACCAGTTCATTGAACCTTGTGCTGAGCTTGTTTTGATGGTCCGCCAGCCTGGAACTGTACTCTACAACCCTGGCCACCGCAGACCGATTGAAATGCCTGAGGTTTTGCTCTTTGCAGTGCTTTGAAATGAATGCGGCAATCTTTTTCACATGCCCGGTGTCCTTATCCATTTCTGTGTCAAAATCCGCCCTTACCTTGAACAATTTTTTGAAGTCCTCGTCCAGGTTGTAAAGAAGGCTGTAAATATCCTGGCCGCCTATTATTATTATTTTTACTTCCAGCGGTATAGGCTTGGGCCGCAGCGACGATGTTGCAACCACTCCGGTCTGTTCCGCTATGTTTTCTATGGCAATCTCCCCTGTTTTCAGAGCCCTTTTCAGCGCCTCCCAGGAATAGGGGTTTGAAAGCACGTCCCTTGCCTGGATTATCAGGTAACCGCCGTTTGCCCTGTGCAGCGCACCGGGTTTAATTTTTGTGAAGTTGGTGGTAAGCACCCCCAACTGGTTTTCATACTCAACCTTTCCGACAAGGTTATAATAGGTGGGATAGGTTTCGATAACCACCGGCGCATGCTCCTGTTTGCTGCTGTCAACCAGCAGGTTTATCTTATACTTGAAGGCACTGTCGGTCTTCTGACCCTTTGCAAGCCACGGAAGCGCGCTTTCCTTGCCCTCTTCCCTGCCTTTGAAGTCATCCACATTTTCGACTATGTCCTTCTGCACATTGTCCAGAAATTCCAGTATCTCCGGACAGTCGCATTCCCGGTACCTGGTCTTCATATCGTTAATCCCGTAACTCACCGAATGCAATGCAATTTCCTCGTCCAGCTTCCGGATTGTATCCTGAGCCTCCCGCTCCAGCTCCTTAATCCTGTTGAATATTTCCATGGCCCTAAGCTGCAGCCGATCGTTTCTCGCTTCAATCTCCTTTAAGGCGCTTCTGTCCAGCCTGCCGTACTCCTCTTCGCTTATGGGCCTGCCGTCAACCAGGGGTACGCTTATGAGTCCGTTTGCGCTTTTTTTGAATTCAAAACCGTACTCTTTGGCAGTCATGTTGAGTTCTTCCGTCAGCCGTGAGGTTTTTTCCTGGAAGTCCTGTATTATCTTTGTTTTGCTTCTGTTGTAGTCATCCCCCGAAAAGGCCTTGGGTATCTCCTTCTTGAGATGCTCAATAAGCCTGTTCATGTCTTCCTTAAGCTGTACGCCGATCCCCGCAGGCATTGACAGGGCCAGCGGCTGATAGGGGTCGTCAAAGTTGTACACGTAACACCAGTCCCGGGGAATTGGCTTATCCTTTGCCAGCCTGCCTACTATTGACCTGGCATAGCTGTTTCTGCCGGTGCCGGTCAGCCCTGCAACATAGATATTATAACCCTGCCTCTCCACCTTAAGACCAAAATCCATAGCTCTTATTGCCCTTTCCTGCCCGATTATGCCCTCAAGCGGCTGGATATCCGCAGTGGTTTCAAACTCAAGGACGTTGTGGTCAAAATGCCTTTTCAGCTGTTCGGGTTTTAATTCCCGTGCATTTTCCATTTTTTCACACCCCTTTTTACTGTTCTTAATAAATTAATACCATCACCGGGAAGCCGTTAATCTTATTAAATTAAAAAACAGGCGGTCAAACCTGTTTTTTAATTTCTACAGTTCTATGGGATATACCGTTTTTACCATATCGTCAACAAAGAACCTGAAGGCCGTATCCTCTGATATATCCCCCAAATCGGTTTTCACTATAGCGTAGGGATAGGTAATCACCTGCGAGACCACCTGCCCGGGCTTCGGGCTTTGGTACCTCACACGGACATCAATTCCGGGTCCTCCATCCCGCATATTGTCTCTGTCTATACCGGTAACGCTTACACCGTAACCCCCCGTTGTTTTTTTGCCCATGGTAACAACCAGATACGCCGTGTCCTGCACAACGTATACCGCAGCCCTTTCTTCTTTCTTCTGCATCTCAACCGCTTTTTTTATCTGAGACGGGGCTTCAAAAACCGTGATTCTTCCAAAGGCCAAATCCAACACCTCCGGCATTTTGCAGCAGCCGCGCCATGGCTGCCGCAGATAATAACAGGGGTAAGCATGTCAAATCCGCTGCCTGCACCTCCTGTTATAAAGTATTATATACAAACCGTGTATATTACCGGTTTATAGGCAAACACCTTCCGGCTTCGCAAAAAGCTGCCACCTTCCTCAAGCCCGGCACAAGATATCATGGCTTTTTATTTCGCACCGCCGTTTCCACCGCCTGCATGATACAGCAGGGCGTCAATCCGTATTTTATCAGCAGTTCGTCTGCGGTTCCGGATTCTCCGAAGGTATCCTTAACACCCACCCTTATTACCGGCACCGGGGCAAGCTCGCCCAATACCTCCGCCACCGCGCTTCCCAGGCCGCCTATAATGCTGTGTTCTTCCGCCGTTACTACCGCCCCGGTCCCAACGGCGGCCTTTTTAATCAGGTCCCGGTCTATGGGCTTTATGGTATGAATGTCTATAACCCTCGCGTTAATTCCGCTTTTTTTGAGATCATCTGCGGCTTCCAGCGCCATCGCCACCATTATCCCGGTGGCTATGATGGTAACATCGCTGCCGTCCCTCAGGGTTACACCCTTCCCCCATTCGAATTGATACTTTGTTTTGTCGTACAGGTCCGGCACCTTAGCCCTGCCCAGTCTTATGTAAACCGGGCCGTCATATCCGGCGGCAGCCCGAACCACCGCTTCGGTTTCCACGCCGTCGGCGGGGCACATTACCGTCATGCCGGGGATAACCCGCATCACGGCTATATCCTCAAGACACTGGTGGGACGCACCGTCTTCCCCCACCGTAAGCCCGGCATGGGTTGCCGCAATTTTTACGTTAAGCCGCGGATAGGCGATTGAATTCCGTATCGGCTCAAAGGCCCTGCCGGTAGCGAACATTGCAAAGGTGCTTGCAAAGGGTATCTTGCCGCCTGCCGCAAGCCCTGCGGCGGTACCCATAAGGTTTTGCTCGGCGATGCCCATATTGAAAAACCTGTCCGGAAATTCCCTGGCAAACATTACCGTTTTGGTTGACTTGGACAGGTCGGCGTCCAGCACCACGATATCCCGGTTCTCCCTGCCCAGCTCCACCAGTGTCTTCCCGTACGCATCCCTTGTTGCGGTATTAACACCCACAGCAGACCACCTCCAGTTCCTCAAGGGCGGCATCCTTCTCCCGGTCAGCCGGCGCCTTTCCGTGCCAGTCGGCCTCATTTTCCATGAAGGATACCCCTTTACCCTTTGTGGTTTTTGCAATTATCATGGTTGGCCTGCCCTTTATGCTTTCCGCTTGTTCTGCCGCCCGGATAATCCGGTCAAAGGAATGCCCGTCTATTTCAAACACTTCCCAGCCGAAGGCTCTCCATTTGTCCGCCAGCGGCTCCACCGTCATAACCTCCCGGTTGGCGCCGTCTATCTGCAGCCCGTTATGGTCCAGAAACACCGTAAGGTTGTCCAGCCTGTAATGGGCCGCGGCCATGGAAGCTTCCCAGATCATTCCCTCCTGGGCTTCGCCGTCGCCTACTAGGGCAAACACCCTGAGGTCTTTTCTGTCCAGCTTTGCCGCCATCGCCATTCCGCAGGCCGCTGAAAGCCCCTGGCCCAGCGAACCGGTGGACATTTCCACCCCCGGTGTGCCCTTCATGTCCGGGTGACCCTGCAGCATCCGGTCAATCCGCCTGAACCCTAAAAGCTCCTCTTCGGGGAAGAACCCCCTCAGGGCAAGGGTGGCGTACAAAACCGGGCAGGCATGGCCCTTTGACAGTACAAACCGGTCCCTGTCCTCCCAGTCCGGCCGTGCCGGGTCTATTCTCATTATTCTGAAATACAGCGCTGCAAGAATCTCAACCGCCGACAGCGAACCACCGGGATGCCCGGACTTTGCGGCGTGGGTCATCTCTATTATTGCCCTTCTTATTCTCACGGCAGTCCGTTCCAGCTCTTCAATGCTGCTTTCCAAGGTTACACCTCTCCCTTCTCCATTATACATACAACCATTTTGACAAAATACTCCCTAAGCACCCTGTTGGCCGTAAAGGCCTTAAAGGGTTTTCTCAGCGGCACAAGCCGGTAGTACAAAATCTCAAGGGGTACATCTTTGATTATTCCTTCAAACCGCCTTACCGTCATGCCGTTTATATAGGAAAAAAACTCCTTCCCGTCGCTGCTGCGGCTGATCCTGAAATCTATTCTCCTCTGCCCGTCGGGCAGGTCGCTGACCAGGTCCTTGTAGCAGTCAATAAGGGTTTTTTGACCGAAAAACCTGTGAACCCAGGGTATGCCTATGGCATCCGACAGGTGGGCTCCGTAGGGATGATAATAGGGCGGAAAGTTTATGTACAGCCGGCCGGTTTTTTTAAGCACCCTGCGGCATTCCCCGAGCACTTCCTTCGGCCGGTCGACGTGTTCCATCGCATCGTTCATTATTATGGTATCAAAGAATTCATCCTGAAAGGGCATTTGCGCAGCATCGCCGGTTACAAACCTGAACCTGCCCTCAAGGCCCTTTTGTCGTGCCAGCTGCTCGGCTTCATCCTTATAGCGTTCTACCGGGTCAATACCGTATACCAGTTCCGCGCCCCGGGATGCGTAATACAGCGTTTTACCCCCGGCACCGCAGCCTATATCCAGCACCCTTTTGCCCTCAAACATATCTTTTTCGTCGGCGGCTTCCAGGAAGAACTCTATGGTTCTTCTGCCCATATCATACTGCCACTCGGCATAGGTAAGCTCACCCTTGTTCTGAAGGTTGAAGGGATGCCGGGGCAGCGGGAACAGCCTGTTAAGCGCTTTACACAAACTGACCGAAAAGCTCATCTTCCATCCCTCCCGCACCTGTCTTTTAGCACCTTGAAAACAAATACCGGCAGCGCAAGCATCCTCGCCGCCCTGGACGGCTGTGTAACAAGCCTGTAGAACCATTCAAGTCCGGTCTTTCTGAAAAACACCGGGGCCCTGGTAACTTCACCGGCCAGGACATCAAAGCTGCCGCCCACCCCCATGGCCAGCCTTACGTTAAGCCTTTTCCGGTTGGAATCAATCCACATTTCCTGTTTCGGGCTGCCCAACGCCACAAAAAGCACCTCGGCTCCGGAAGAATTTATTCTCTCCACGATACCGAGTACATCCTCATCGTTAAAGTAGCCGTGGAAGGTACCCTTTATTTCAAGGCCGCGGAACCGCTTGGATATGTTGTCGGCAGCCCGCCTGGCTATTCCGGGCCTGCCGCCCAAAAGGTATACCGACCCTCTTTTTTGGTCCAGCATCTCCAAAATCCGGGTCATCAAATCAAAACCGGTTACCCTTTCGGGCAGCGGACGGCCGTATATCCTTGAAGCAAGAACAAGGCCGATGCCGTCGGGCACCATCAAATCCGCGGACTTTAAAATTTCCATAAAGCCTTTGTCGTTAACGGCGTTTACCACCATTTCGGAATTGGGGGTGTATACGGTACTTGTCCCAATGGTGTCCAGCAGTGCCGCCGCCCTTGCCAGCGCACCTTCCATATCCGTCCTGTCCACCGGTATCCCCAGTATATACACCTTTTCCATTCCTGTCATTTGATACTCCTTCACACCGATACTGCCCCCTGTCTCCGGCGGGCTGCCGCTGCAGTGTCGTTTTCTCTTTCCGCCGGCGGGCCTTACGGGTGTTTACATATTCAGAAGTTCCATCACCAGTTTATCGTTTATCGCCGCCTGCTGCCTCATTTCTTCCATCCTTGCAAGTATCTGCATCCTAATTTTCTCCCTGTCGGTCCAAACCCGTTGTATTTCCACCAGCAGGTCGCTCAGTTCCAAATCGGTGACACTGCCCACAGCTTTCATATCAAGCCGCGAAAGAAACCCGTCTATCTTCGGGTCGTAGGATATCCCCACCATGGGGACACCCTGTATGGCAGAAAAAATCAGCGAATGAAGCCTTACTCCCACCATCAGGTCGGTTGTACCCACCATGTCAAGCACTTCACCTGCCGAATACCTGCCGTCCACCGAATGGGCGTTGTTTTTCATTATGGACTTTATTTTCATTATACATTTGTTGTCTTCACCGTAATGGAAGGGTATAAAAAGCACCTGAAACCCCAGTTCGTCTATCAGGCTGTCGGCTGCTTTTGCCATTATTTCGTTAAACCTTTCCTCGAATTTCCAGGTCCTTACCGAAAAGCCCACCACCGGACGGTCCTTTTCCAAACCCAGACTGTCGATAATCTTCGTTCCGCGGGTGCTGCCCGGCGGTTTCATCGTAACCACCGGGTCCGAAGACAAATATATCGGAGGTTTGTCTATTCCCATGCTCCTTAAGTCGGCCACCGATTTCTCGTCCCTTACCGTTATGGCATTGACACTGTTTAGAACCGTTCTAGTGAGGCTTCTGTTGGTTTTCTTGGTTATAGGCCCTATACCCTGGCCGTATATCATAATCTTTTTGTTAAGCCGCTTGGCAATGTATATCAGCCCCAGGTAGTACCTTATACTTTTCTCGCTGGTAATATCCTGCAGCAGCCCCCCTCCGCCGCTTATAAACAGGTCACAGTTTTTTATCGCCATGTAAATTTCAAAAAAATTCTTTCTGTCAACCGCTCTGACATCATGACGGTCTTCGGTAAGGGAAGGGTTTGCCGATAATACGGTAATATTTATACCGCTTTCAACGGATTTAAGGTTTTCGATTATCGCTGTCAGTATGGATTCGTCTCCTACGTTTCCGAAGCCATAATAGCCCGATACCAGTATTCTGTGCATCCTATGTCCTCCTGCGGGTTTTATAGAAATCGACTGCCATACCAATTAGCACTATACCGACAACGCCTGTTATTATTCCAAATCCCAGCCCGTATACCGTCCTGTAAAAGGACATATACAGCGGAGTTCTCAGATGACTGAAGCTGTTCACCATTGAAACCTGGCCTATGGCCGCCACCAGTCCAAGGGGCAGCAAAAAAGCGCTGTATTTTTTTATCGCCGCCGCAGCCATTATAATAAGGGCAGGGTGCGCCACAAGGAATTCCTTTGTCCGGGGCCGTGCCGGCAGGGTCTGTTCCATGAATGTCCTTATATGGGCCTCCAGGCCGAATATGGGCGCCCCGGCGGTATGTCCGGTCCTGCCCAGGTAGAGATAACCCGCAACGGCAGCCAGTCCCAGCAGCACCGCATATTTTACCATCAGCGGTGTATCCAGCAGCGATTTTATCTCGTCCTCCAAACCCCGGTGCTCACCCCTTTGATATCCTATTACCCAGAAGTAAGCGCCGGTGAACAGCATAAGGGGTATTATATGGGCGATTTTCACACCCCTGAATATATCCACTTCCAGCAGGTAGGATGTAGAGCTCAGCATGGAAGCCACGAAGGCTGCTCCAATGAGAGAAATCAGCGAAGCCCTCAAAAGAAGCATTACACCACCGCCGGCCGCACTCTTCCAGCCCCTGCCTTCTTCCCGCCCGGCGGCTTTTTCACAGTACAAAAGTACATGCAGCATTGCCAGTGTAGGGAACACAATGGCCGCACCCAGCGCGAAAACCTTTTCGGCAGCACCGGGCATAACCATTTGCAGTGCAAAGCATCCCAAAACTCCCAGGGCAAAGAGCCCATACAGGTATTTTTTCCTTAATTCAACCAATTGATTAATAAATATCACAAATCCCGCAACCATTCCTAAAGCCGGCATCAGAAGCCGCATACCACCGATGTTGAAGTCCTTCATGGGTGCTACGGCACCAAGCTCAAAGCCGCGTTCGGATATTAGCCGGGTAAATTCTCCTATGTACTTTTTGTTGGTTTTGAAGTTTTCCTCAAGGCTTTTGGTATCTTCAATCTTGGGATTTAGGTATACCAGCCTTGCATTTCTCTCGTCCACCGCCCTGAACCAGCGGTCCATAACCTCCCTTGGCGAAACTTTCCTGGCCTCGGCCTCGTCAAGGCTGAAAACCCTTGCGGCCTGGTAATCCGCCAATCCCATAAGCCGGGTTAATCCCATCTGTTCTATATGCTGAAGCTGTGTCCAAGTCTCTATCGGTCCCAGCACTATACCCGTTTCCTTTATCATTCGCGCCGTGGTCTCCAGTTGGTCGGGATACCCCAGGGCCTGTTTGCCGTCGAATATGACCGAAGTAACGGGGTATTTTTCTAAATCTTCAAAGAGGTCCTGTATGTAGTCAGACGTAATTCCCCTGTAGTTGGAAGGCCGTGCAGCAATGTTAAGGCCCAGCTCCCGGGCGGTTTCGAACTTGTCATAATCAAACACAACCGCCAGGTCCTTCAGGTCTTCATCCCCATTCGGCTCGGACATATCATATCTGCCTGACACCGACACGGCATATACACCGTTCTTCGACCAGTCACGGAACGCCCTGCCCCTGTTTTTCAGGGGCCCTTTTAGCCGGTGGTAAACCGAAGCATCGGCAGCAAATACAACAACGGTACCCGACGGATCAAGGCCGGAATTTTTAATCCCTTCCGCCACTTCGTTAAGCTGCGGTCCTAAAATGTCCCGTTCCATCAGTTCCCATAGGTTCATAACCGCTATATGCCCATCCGTTCTGAGCTTCTCAAGGGTTTCTTCCTTAACGGCAACCGTAGTTACTCCCGAATCCCTAAGCTCAATCAGCATATCTTCCATATCCATGCCCACATCGTCGGCCAGTTTCTTATATTTTTCATAATCCGCCACCAACTCCACCCTGTTATAGGGTTTTTCGATTTCAAATCTCTGGTACAGGGTGAATGCAGCGGCTGCAAGGGACAAAGCCAGTACTGCGATCAAAATTTTATCCGGTTTCATTGGAACACTCCCATATCTCATTTTTCCGCATCATCTAACGCTTTATTGTATATCATATCGTCCTTTTACCAAAAATATACAGTCAATTTCCGCCCTTACGCCCCTGCCATCGGTCCGGGGTATCAGCAGCAGGTGATTGTCGGGAATTATCTGTCCCTGTCCTATATCCCGTGCCCCGGTCAAATCCGCCAGCCCGCCAAGCTCGCTCTGTATTGCGGTGGCTTTGCCGCCCCTCAGCACCATTTCGGTTCCGGCGTATCCTATGAGGTTTTTACCCGAGGGTACATTCACAACCTCGAATACCGCCGCTGCAGCATTTCCCGGCTGGACTCCGGCGCCGGTTTCCAGGGTACTTATCCTGTTGTCCACCTGCTGTATGAGGGAATTGAACTCTTCGTACTTCTGTTCGAAATAAAATTTCAGCTGCTCGTTCCTTTGTTCAACATAGCTCTGGGTAACCAGCGGGTCCTGCTGGGAACCGGGTGCAAAGTCGCCCGCCCGGGCTATCTGCCCCGTCAGAAGTACCACCAGCACCAGAACAAATGCATAAAGATACAGCCTGCTCTGTCTTATTCTTTGCAGCATAATATCCCTCCTTTTTAAGGTATGGGGACACACCGCTTTTTGCGGGTATTCCTTGTTGCGGAATGTCCCCGATTGATAGTCTTTCGGGTCAGGGACACACCGCTTTCAATAAGGTCAGACGACACACCTCTCTATGAGGTATGCCTTCGCCACCGAGGAATGTCCCCGATTGATAAGCTCTAGGGTTTGTCCCCAGATTAGTAGATTCTATAAATCGATAGGAAATCCTGTCTGGGAATGTAAAATATTTGGCCCTGCAATTACCGCTTTAAAAATGCCGGCTGAATATGCCGGCTTTATATTGATACCATAAAAACTGCACTTTTGACTTGTACACGGTCGTTTAACCGGAAATGCGTTTTACCGAACGGACAAAAGGCGTGGGACAATATGTAAAATATGCTCGATAAATATATGGTGGTATTAAAGTATGTCATATGCTGATATATATATCGTTTATCATTTCATGTATTTAATAATTGAAGATACCACACTTTCGATTTTGTCTCTTGCCTTGTCATCACTTATCTCCCTAAACAGACAATCCACCGAATGCTCTTCCAGTATCATAAGCCCGGTCTTTTCCACCGAAGACCGCACCGCCGCTATCTGGAGCAGTATCTCTTCACAGGTCTTTCCTTCCTCGATCATTTTTTCAATGCCGTTTATGTGTCCCTTTATTGTTTTCAGCCGGTTAAGCACTTCGGTGCGAACAAAACTGTGCTCCATAATTTTTCGCCCCGTCTCTAAAAATCTATTAGTCCGAAGCTGATTTTCAGCGCTTCGTTCACCTTCTCCATCATGTCATCGTCAAAGTGCCCGATCTTTTCCCTGAAACGTTTTTTGTCAATGGTTCTTACCTGTTCAAGCAGCACCACCGAATCCTTGTTCAGTCCGTAATCCGCCGCGTTAATCTCCACATGGGTTGGAAGCTTGGCCTTGTTTATCTGGGACGTTATGGCAGATACAATGGTAGTAGGACTATACTTGTTGCCAACATCGTTCTGTACCACCAGCACCGGGCGTACGCCGCCCTGTTCCGAACCGATGACCGGACTTAAGTCAGCGTAATAAATATCTCCCCTTTTTATCTGCACGCTATTCACCCTCCGCATGCCTGCCTTCGTAACTGCCAAAGGAAAGGTCATCCTCACATAAATTTTGCTCTGCCAGGGCAAGGTTTAAAGCTGCCATTTCCATATAACCCTTTTTCAACTGCTCCCTGATCTCCATCTTCTGTCTCTCCCGGATGTAAAGCTTCATAGCTTCCCTTATGAATTCGCTCCTGTTTTTCTTTTCAAGGTTTACTATGGAATCCACTTCCTTTAAAAGGCTGTCGGGAAGGCTGACTATTATCCTTTTCGATTCCGCCACACTAGCACCTCCTAGATTTACGGTACCCATCAGCAAACAGACCGAAGCCGTGCGCACGCAGGACTGTTATATTGAACAAAATATATATTCAATTATATACTATTCAATATAAGTGTGTCAATATGACCGGTTTTTATGCGTTTACCTGCCTACGCCGTGCTTTATTTTTTGAATTTTACCTTCCTTAATATATACTCTGGGTACCCGTTTTCCTATCATGCAAATAATTTCATAGTTGATTGTGCCAAGCAGACCCGCAAGCTCCTCGGATGTTATCGACTGTTCTCCCTGTCCTCCCAGAAGCACCACTTCATCTCCCACCTTAACGCCGGAGATGCCGGTAACGTCTATCATGCACTGGTCCATACATATATTCCCGGCCAGCGGCGCCCTTTCTCCGTGCACCAGTACGCTTGCCTTTCCGCTCAACATGCGGGTATAACCGTCGGCATATCCAATGGGAAGGGTTGCTATGGTGCGGGCTCCACTGGATATGTATTTTCTGCCGTACCCGACACTGGTCCCTGCCGGGACGGTTTTTACATGGGCAACCCTGGTCTTCAGCGATGACAGCGGTTTAAGCTCCAGCTTTTCTTTGTCCACTTCATCCGAAGGGTATAAACCGTAGAGTATGATACCCGGCCTTACCATGTCCAGATGCATGTCCGGTAGGTCCATGGTTGCGGCGCTGTTGCCGACATGATGCAGCGGCACGTCGATCCCCCTGTCCCCGAGGGCTTTTATAAAATCAGTGTACTTTTCATATTGCTGCCTTGTATAGGCCTTATCCTTTTCATCGGCTACAGAGAAATGGGTAAAAATACCCTCGATAATAATACCCGGTAGTTTATTGATATTCGACACGGTATCCAGCGAATCCTGCCCGGGTATAAGTCCAATTCTTCCCATACCGGTGTCCAGCTTCAGGTGTATCTGCGCTTTGACTCCCTTTGCCGAAGCCAGCTGCGAAAGCTCGGCAGCATCCTGGTAGTTGTAAATGGTGGGAGTTACCCGGTATTCCAGCACCTGTTCAAACAATTCGGCGGGGGTATATCCCAAAATCAGTATGGGAACGTCGATACCTTCCTTTCTCAGCTGGATGGCCTCGTCCAGTACCGCAACTCCGAACCGGTTCACCCCTTCTTCCACAAGAACGCGGGAAATCTCCACTGCTCCATGGCCGTACCCGTCCGCCTTAAGAATTCCCATTACAGTAGCCGGTGGTGTAACGTTTTTGTTTATCTGTCTAATGTTATGCACAAGATTGTCAAGGCTCACTTCCATCCAAACAGGCCTAATCCCGTTTATCATTTGTTCTCCTCCCCGGTTATTTAATATTTTTTGCCATTTCTACAAGGGCATTCCTGGCAAGATTGCCCATAAGCTCCACTCTGATACCGCCCTGGGTCCAGGAAATTTTCCCGGTATCATGCCTTTCGGAATAGACAGCTTCTCTGCCGTCTAAATGTATTAGTTCACCACCGCCCAGGGGTTCTCCTTCTGCTTTACCGGCCCCTTTTTGTAGAAGCGTTATGCTTTCCCGGCCGCTTGTGTATGTGGCGATTAGTGCCTTACCGCCGCCTGATTCCACCACCTGTATGATATCCCTCTCAAACTCTTCCGGTACGGCGTGGAGTTCCAGCGGCGAAAAATCCAGATGCCGCCTGGCCTCATCAAAGGAATCAAAAAACATGCCGGAAACGTCCCATTCTTCGTAAAGCATGCTTACCGCCGCCTTATCCCTGTCGAAAAGATCGTCGTCCAGCCTGGGATTGTACTGAAAATCCGAATACTTCACCCTGGTGGTGACATTCCCGTCAATATCGTATATTTCCAGCATAACTGGCCGGAGGCCTTTTTTATCTATAAACATTTTCTGTGTACAGCGGTATTTGCTGCCCCCCGGCACCGGCAGCTCAACCACCACCGTCGTTTCCCCCGCCTCTTTATGTATTCTGTATTGAATGCTTTCGGTTTCCAGCATATCCCTTAGAAAAAACCCAATAAACATATTTTCGTCCATTGAGGAGTCCATGTCTTCCAGCAGCAGCACCTGGTCAATATAGGGGTAATACATCCACAACCTTTGTCCGTCAAATACCGTGGTCTTTCCCTTCATGACGGCGGGTTCCAATACTTCCAGGCGGTACCTGTCCGGCATGCAAAACCACTGTTTGGTTTTAAAATGACCGGGTGCCTTGTTGCCTTTTGTGTATATTTCGGCAGTGCAGCTGTAGGTATTCATCCCGGCCAGTTTTTTATGTACTTCCTTATATGCCTTTTCTTCGGTATAGAAACTGCAGCCCTGGCACAGCAGCACAAGGCTGATCAATACTGTCCATACCCTCCAATCCATTGACAAACCATACCCCCAAACCGTTTACCCCGACAGCCGGTAATACCCCGGCCGGATTTTTATTCCATTGTTTCCCTGATGGCTGCGGGTATATAATCCGCCAGTTCCGATGCGGTCAGCCCGTACATGCCCAGGTTTTCCGCCATAAGATCCGCCGCCCTGCCGTGAACGTACACGGCGGCACATGCGGCCTTTACCGGTTCAAGGCCCTGGGCGATAAAGGATGCAATAATCCCGGTGAGCACATCCCCCATACCTCCCGCTGCCATGCCGGGATTTCCACTGGTATTTATATATATATTCCCTTCCGGGTCTGCTATTACACTGTTTGCACCTTTAAGCACGGTAACAACGTCCCACTTCTGCGCAAACCCGCCGGCAGCCCATATTCTGTTACTTTGAATCCGGTCGGTATCTCCACCCACAAGCCTTGCCATTTCCCCGGGGTGGGGGGTTAGTACCACAGGTCCTTCTTTCCTGTTAAGCAGCGTAACGTCCAGCGCAAGACAGTTAATGGCATCGGCATCCAGCACCAGCGGCACCCTTGCGCTGTTAAGCACAAATTCCAAAACCTTTACCCTGTCCGCATCGACGCCCATGCCCGGCCCCAGTGCAGCAGCATCCGCCCAATCAAGCAGCCGCCTAAGCCTGTCTTTGGTGCCATCGTCAATCCCGAGGGCTGTTCCTTCCCCAAGGGGTACCGACACCGCTTCGGTGAGCCGGTTTTCCAGGACATAATTGAGCCTGCCGGGCAGTGCCGCCCTTAAAAGGCCGGCTCCCGACTTAAGGCATCCCAGTGAAGCCAGCACAACCGCACCGGTCATACCCTCCGAGCCGCCTATAACCGCCGCCCTGCCGCAGCTTCCCTTGTGGGCATCCAGCCTTCTGCCGGGTATTAACCGGGATACGTATTCCCTGGTTAGCATAAACATATTTGTCCCTATTTCCTCGGCAATGGACTTGGGTATGGATATATCCTCCACCACAAGCCTTCCCACATGTTCCGCCCCCGGATACTGCAGAAGCCCCGACTTTGGATAACCAAAGGTAACGGTAACCGAAGCGCTGATACAGTCCCCGCAGATCCCCCCGGTCTCCCCGTCAACTCCCGACGGAATATCAACCGATACAACGGCAGAGTCGCCGGCATTGACAAGCCTTATTACCTCAAGGGCGATGCCTTTTACTTCTCCCCTTAACCCGGTGCCGAATATGCCGTCCACCACCACCCGGCCCCATTCCAGGGCCCTTTGTACCGGCCCAAGGCCTTCAGCAGCGGCCACGCTGTCAATTGTTACTCCCATCCTTTTCAGTATGTCGGCGTTTGTCCTGGCATCACCGATAAGGCTGTCGTATTCCCCCACCAGGAACACCTTAACCGCCACACCGCTGTTTGCAAGGTGCCGGGCAGCCACCATAACGTCGCCGCCGTTGTTGCCCCTGCCCGCAAGCATCACCACACGGTCCCGCCCGCCGGGCAGCTTCAAAACCTCCCTGGCAATGCCGGACCCGGCATTCTCCATAAGGACTGCACCGGGGATGCCGTAACGTTCCATGGCGGTTTTGTCTATTTTTCTCATCTGTTCAGGAGTTACAACCCTCATGCTTTTCACCTCCCAGCGCCACTGCCTGGGCAACCGCATAATCCCTGCTGTGGGATATTGAAACAAGTATTTTTTCTATGCCCTTGTCGGCGCACAGGTCCTTTGCCCTGCCCAGCAGCTTAACCGTCGGCCGTCCCTGCGGGTCCCTTGTTATCTCTATTTCCTTCCAGCCGAAGGCTTTAAACCCGGTACCCAGGGCCTTTGCCACGGCTTCCTTGGCCGCAAACCCGCCGGCTATCGATGAAATATTCATGCCTCGCCGCCTGAAATAAGCCGCTTCCTGCGGCGCGAAAAACCTGTCGATAAAACCTTCACGCCTTTGGACCGCACGCCTTATTCTGTCAATTTCGATTATGTCTATACCCGTTCCCGCTATCATATCGTCACCCCGATCCCGTTTCCCCCGTATATTATTTTCTATATAAAACATATAATTCCTGTAACCGTCCGAACAAATCCGTAAAGCCGTTTATTCCAGGTAGTCTTTATCAAGCTTGTCCGCTTCCTCTTTTCCGATGAGGGCGTGGACCAGACGGTAAAGGCTGCTTTTTTCCTCTTCAAGGCTGTGCTTTTTATCTATCATATCGTTAAGTGAGGCCTTCAGTGCATCTATTTGGCCCGTGATGTCCTGCTGCTGCCTCTCGTATTTCTTTATCTCATTGTATGCAACCCTGACCGTCTGTTTTAACAGCGCAAGATTGGCATTGACGGTTTCCTCCTTCAAACGCTGCCTTCTTGCGCCCAGCTCGAAAAGCTGACTGTTCAGTGCTTCAATCCTGTTCTTCTCGGCTTCCATTTCACCGGAAACTTCGCCGTCTTCCCCGCCGTATGCTTTTTGTGACAGCATAAATACCCTATTCAGACTTTCCCTCTTATCCTTTTTTATTTTACGTATGTTTTCGGTTATTTCCTTTTGGTGGGACAGCAGCCTGACAAGCCTTTGGTATTTGCGCCTCAGCGCAAAGTTTTGATGATTTTTGTAAAACCCAAGCCAAAGCTCGTCCTCGGACAGAACGGGTATCTGTTTTATATCCATAACATCACATCCTAGATTTTGGTTATATATATAATTTCGACATCTTAAGGCTGATATTTTAGGCATCGCCCGGACCTGCCTGTGCCTTCGGTCCCGGTCGCTTTATATGTCATACCTGAATATAAATAAACATATAAATACTTATCGGCTGCAGCAGCCCGACTATCCGAACGGGGGTGATTGGTCTGAACATTGAAGCGTCGGTACAAAAACTGCTGGACTCGGTAATACAAAAAGCCAGGGACAGTAATTTTTCGAAGGTAACGGCAGTTTATATAGTCTTAGGGCCCTGGGAAAACGTAGATATCAATGGCTTAACAAAAACCTTTGACAGGCTGAAGGGTAAAGATCTTCTGGCGGATGCCGAACTGGTTGTAGACAAAGGTGAAATCCTGGCAAGGTGCAGATACTGCGGCAGCATGTTTGAAGTAGTCTGCTGGAAAGGCCGCTGCAAACACTGCGGCAGCAGCTATATGGAATTCATCGGCGACCGCGGCATTACCCTCAAAAGAATTGAGGGCATCGAATAAAGGCTGCAAAAGCATTTTTCGCAGCCTTATTTTTTATGCCTCGAATAATTATCCTGTCATTGAGAAAAAATAATACAGGCATGGAAGAACAATTAAAGAAAGGGGAGTAACTATGTCAAAGCTAAATGAGCTTGAACTTCAAAACCTCAGAGAGCTTATAGGAGCTCATCAGACCGAAAGTACCAAACTCAGGACCTATGCACAGCAGTGTAACGACCCCCATGTTAAACAGCTTATGGAACAGGGTGCCAACTCCGCTGACGGCACCATTCAAAAACTAATTTCATTCTTAAGATAAGGAGGCATTGATATGCAGGAAAAAGAAATGGTAAGCGATGTGCTGAGCTCGCTTAAGTCAAGCCTGTCCAATTACGGCAGAGTGATAGGTGAATGCGAAGACCAGGAACTCAGGCAGACCATACAGCAGATAAGGAACCAGTGTGAACACTATCACTATCAGTTGTTCAAGGTTGCGGAGCAGAAGAACTACTACAGGCCGGCCCAGAAGGCCAGTGACCACCAGGTTCAACAGCTCAAGTCGGAAGTTACCCAGAGCAATACCGGGAATACCGGTAACGTTGGCGGTATTTTCAGAAACATGTAAAAAAGTGAAAGGGCCCGTCGTTATCGACTGCTCCCTGTAAGTTAACAGGGGACAGTAATAGGGACGGGCTTTAATATTTTTCAGCTTTCGGCGGAAAGAGCTTCTTTCCTGCGCCGGGAAGCCAGTGAAACCTGCACAGTTATCACACCCCCGAGAATTACCGCCATTGAAATTACCGTATAATGGGTAACCGGCTCGCCAAGGATCAGAAAACCAAGGGTAACCGCCACCAGCGGATTTATGTAAGCATAGGTTGCCGCCCTGGCCGCCGGCCAGTTCCTGAGTACATATATGTAACAGCTGTAGGCCAGGATTGAGCCGAATACTATCAGGTATGCCATAGCCGCCATACCTTTGGGGGTAAACCTCACCCTGGCTGCCTCTCCCAGCAGCAGGCCCGCCGTGGTCATTCCTATGCCTCCGGCCAGCATCTGTATTCCAATATGGGTTGCAATGGACCCCGCCGCCTTAAACCTTCTTGAATATACCGACCCCGCTGACCAAAAAAGAGTGGCCATAACAACCAGCATGCTGCCCAGGGCGTCTATGGACCCGGTGGCCGAAGCGGACGTCACAAGTATGCCCACCCCGACAAAGCCTGTTAGAAGACCGGCCCAGCCGCTTATTCCCAGTATGTTTTCCCTGTATAGTATTATTTCCATCAATGCCATAACAAGCGGGCTGGCAGCCAGGATCAGCGAAACCACCCCTGAATGGACCCATTGTTCAGCCCATGACACAAGCCCCATGCTGCCGCACAGCAGCAATACTCCGACGGTTGCCAGCCTCCTGATATCCGTCCGGCTCTTCGGAAACTCAAGTCCTTTAATCCGTGCATATAAAAGCATGACTGAACCTGCCACCAAATTCCTTATTCCTGAAAACAGTTCCGGCGGAAACTCGCTTACACCTATCCGTATACCCAAATAGGTCGAACCCCATACAATACATACTACCAAATATGCCGCAACCACCTTCAGTTCCTGCCTGTCTTTGAGAAGCCGCAACTTTAAACACTCTCCCCCGGTTATGCCCTGCTCTTCCATTCTTATCCTCCCATTTGCAAACATATTACTTTATATTCTCCCACAATAAATAGTGTGAAAAAGGGTATAAAAGAATTATACACAACCGAGCGGGATAATACAACAGGAATATCCGTATACTCTCATTAGTATTCCATGATGGATTTGCTCAGCGCTTCGCCGGGCGGCACTATGGGCAGCACCGCTTCGTCCCTGTCAATTTCACAGTTTATTACTACCGGCCCGTTGGTATCAAGGGCTTTCTCCAGCACACTGTCTACGTCCCCGGAGCCGGTTAGGTTAATGCCCACCGCTTTATACGCCTCCGCCAGCTTCACGAAATCGGTGGTTGTATCCAGAGTGGTCTCGGAATAACGGCGTCCATAAAACAGCCGCTGCCACTGGCGTACCATCCCCAGGGCATGGTTGTTTAGCACCACCGTTATTACCGGTATATTGTATTTCACCGCAGTGGCAATCTCTATGCAGTTCATCCTGAAACACCCGTCTCCGGTAATATTGAACACCCTTTTGTCGGGCCTGCCGA
>CAZGUG010000025.1:0-2121 GCA_964529035.1 uncultured Clostridium sp. | reverse complement strand
CGGGTGCAAACCGTTTCACATTGCTTACCACCCTGTCGCTGAACCTCGCACCGACGGCTACCAGCACATCGCATTCGGATACCGCCATATTGGAAGCCTTTGTCCCGTGCATGCCTATCATCCCGGTATACAAAGGATGGGTGCCGGGAAAACCGCCAAGCCCCATAAGGCTGCAGGCAACGGGGCTGTTTAGCTTTTCCGCAAACCTTCGCAGCTGTTCGGCTGCACCGGAATTGTTTACCCCGCCGCCCGCATATATGAACGGCCTTTTACACTCATTAAGCAGCTTAACCGCATATTCAACGCTTTTTGGATTGACGGGGCCGGCACGCATTGTAACGGGCCGGGGACAAACGGGACTGTAGTCCGCGGTCTGTACGGTTACATTCTTTGGAATATCTATAAGCACCGGCCCCGGCCTGCCCTCGCCGGCAATGTAAAAGGCCCTGCGCACCGTATCCGCCAGCCGGTTTACGTCCCTTACCAGGAAATTGTGTTTTGTTACAGGCAGCGTAATACCGGTTATGTCCACCTCCTGGAAGCTGTCCCTGCCAAGCAAATCGGTTGATACATTACAGGTTATCGCAACTACCGGGACCGAATCCATATAGGCAGTGGCTATGCCGGTAACAAGGTTGGTGGCCCCCGGCCCCGAAGTGGCAATGCACACCCCGGTCCTGCCGGCAGCCCTGGCATAACCGTCGGCGGCATGGACCGCGCCCTGCTCATGGGAGGTGAGTATATGGCGTATTTCGCCTTTATGCCTGTACAATGCGTCGTATACGTTTAGCACGCTGCCTCCGGGATATCCGAAAACCACTTTTACTTTCTGCTCCATGAGACAGCGGATTAATATTTCTGCTCCGTTAAGCTTCATTGTTTACAACTCCTTTGTCCGGTTATGCCTTCAGTATCGCTCCGGTGCTTGCGGAGGTGACAAGCTCCGCATAACGGGCGAGGTAGCCGTTCCTCACCTTCGGTTTGGGCGCCGCCCTGCATAACTTCCTTCTTTGAAGTTCGCCGTCCTCAACCTGCAGATGTATTGTACCCTCTATCATGTCTATTGAAATGCTATCCCCGTCTTCAACCAGGGCAATGGGGCCTCCCTCGGCGGCCTCGGGTGACACGTGCCCTATGGAAGCACCGCGGGTGGCTCCGCTAAACCGCCCATCGGTAACAAGGGCCACCGTCCTGTCCAGCCCCATACCCGCCAGGGCTGACGTGGGAGCAAGCATTTCACGCATGCCGGGGCCTCCCTTTGGTCCCTCATAGCGAATTACCACCACTTCCCCGTCCTTTATCGAGCCGGAATATATGGCCTCCAGGGCATCTTCTTCACTGTCGAAGACCCGGGCGGGCCCCGTGTGCTGCAGCATACCTCCGTCCACCGCCGACCTCTTTACCACGCACCCGTCCGGGGCAAGGCTGCCCTTCAGCATAACCAGGCCTCCCACCGGGCTGTACGGATTGTCAAGGGGCCTTATCACCCGTGTATCCGGGTTAACTACTTCTTTGATGTTTTCGCCCATCGTCCGGCCGGTAACGGTAATCATATCAGTATTTACAAGGCTGCCGCGGGACAGTTCCCTTATTACCGCCTGAACCCCGCCGGCGGCGTAGAGATCTTCTATAAAATGGTCTCCCGCCGGTATGGTCCCGTTCCCCGGCAGCCCCATTCCAAGCGCTTCGGTAAGGCAGTTCATACTGTTTGCGGTAAACATCCCGGCACAGGAACCGCAGCCGGGACAGGCGGTTTCCTCATAACTCCTCAGCTGTTCATCGGTCATCCGCCCGGCCTTTACCGCCCCCACCGCTTCAAACATATCCGACAGGCTTATCCTGCGGCCGCCGGCACGACCTGAAAGCATCGGCCCGCCGCTGACAACAACTGAAGGCACGTTGACCCTGAGCGCCGCCATAAGCATTCCCGGTACAACCTTGTCACAGTTTGTCACCATTACCAGCCCGTCAAAGGCATGGGCCAGTGCCATGGTTTCAATGGAATCCGCAATAAGTTCCCTGGAAGCAAGGGAATAGTTCATCCCGGAATGTCCCATGGCTATACCGTCGCATACCGCTATCGACGGAAATTCCACCGGGGTGCCCCCCGCCGCGGATACA
>CAZGUG010000024.1:20749-28632 GCA_964529035.1 uncultured Clostridium sp. | reverse complement strand
CGAAATTGTGATTATACCCAGGCTGGAAAACTGGGCCCATGTGGAAGACGTTTTAAACAGCCATATACGCCAGGCGCTGCTTGGAAACGAGGAACCGTCTGAAGCCTTGGAAGCGGCACAGAGGGAGATTGACCTTTACCTGAAGGAGAATTAGCATACAGGTTGTAAAATGGGTTAAAATACTATAGAATAATTACTTACTAAGCGGAATTTTCTGGGAGTGGAATAATGAGCATACATTTTGTATATGAAAAGCTGAAAAGCCGGGTACCTCCCGATGGTATAAAACTTGATGAACAGATGAGCGAGCATACGTCTTTTCGCGTGGGAGGACCCGCCGATATAATGGTTCTGCCGGCCAACGTACAGCAGCTTATTGCCACGTTGGAAATATGCAGGCAGAACAACTGTCCCTATTACATAATGGGCAACGGGACCAATTTGTTGGTCAGGGACGGCGGGTACAGGGGAGTTATCATCAAAACCGCAGCCAATATGAATGACTGCAGAATAGAAGGAGAAAACGTGTACGGGCAGGCGGGTATTCTTCTGTCCACCCTTTCAAAGCATATAGCCGACGCCGAGCTGGAAGGTTTTGAATTTGCCAGCGGGATACCGGGAACCCTGGGCGGTGCCGTTGCCATGAACGCCGGTGCCTACGACGGGGAAATCAAGGATATATTGGAATGGGCCAGGGTGATTACCTCCGACGGGGACATATTATCCTATTCGAAGGACCGGCTGGAGTTCGGGTACAGAAAAAGCATAATACAGAAAAACGACCTGATAGTACTGGACTGCGGGATGAAGCTTAAAAAGGGACACAGGGAAGATATCGAAGGCAGGATAAACGAGTACACCAGGAGGAGAAAGTCCAGACAGCCGCTGCACCTGCCCAGTGCCGGCAGCACCTTCAAAAGGCCGGAGGGGCATTTTGCCGGCAAGCTGATTGAGGACGCAGGGCTTAAGGGTGCAAGGATAGGCGATGCCCAGGTATCCGAACTGCATTGCGGGTTTATTGTCAATCTGGGCAGGGCTTCCGCCGGCGATATCATATCCCTTATCAACCACGTAAGAAAGGTAGTACGGCATAAATTTAACGTTGAACTTCAACCTGAAGTTAAGGTTATAGGTGAACCTTAATGGACAAATCTTTGAAAATATTCGCCGATTATCACACCCATACTTTATACAGCCACGGCCGGGGTACAATAGAGGACAACGTCATTGAAGCCAGGAGGAAGGGGTTAAAAGAGATCGCCATAACCGACCACGGGCCGGGGCATTTTATGTATGGAGTCACGCGAAAATCCCTGGCAAGGATGAGGGAAGAAGTTGACAGGCTCAATGAAAAGTACCCGGATATCCGTGTGCTGCTCGGGGTGGAAGCAAACATAGTTTCAGCCGAAGGCAGACTGGACGTTGACGGGCCTGTTCTTTCGGTTCTGGATATCCTGCTGGTGGGATTTCATTTCGGTGCACTGCCGGCTACCCTCAAAGACGGGTACAACATACACATAAAAAACTTTGCCGGCCGCTGGACCAATAAAATGAAAGAGAGTATAAGGGAAGGTAACACCCGTGCCCTTATCCGGGCAATGGATATGTATCCGGTCAGGATTATAACCCATCCGGGGGCAAAGGCGGATATCGACACAAAGAACCTTGCGAGGGCGGCAGCGGCAAAGAAAGTGGCCCTTGAGATAAATTCAAGCCACGGGCATATGACGGTGGATTATGTTAAAATAGCCAAAGGGGAGGGTGCAAAGTTTGTGTTGGGCAGCGACGCCCATAAACCTGGGCGGGTGGGGGATGTAAAGGCTGCGGTACGGGTAGCCCGGCAGGCGGGGCTCACCGCTTCGGATATAATCAATGCCGTTAAGGAGGGCGGAAAATGAGATTCGTTGTAATAACCGGCCTGTCGGGGGCCGGTAAAACAGAGGCGGTAAGGAGCCTGGAAGACTTGGGTTTCTTCTGCGTGGACAACCTGCCGCCGGTACTAATTGCCAAGTTCGCGGAGCTCTGTTACCAGACCGGGGGCAAAATAAGAAAAATTGCCCTTGTAATAGATATAAGGGGTGGCGAATTTTTTGACGAGCTCCTTTCCCGGCTTGACGATCTTGAGGAGGAGGGGATACGCTGGGAGATGCTCTTTTTGGAAGCCTCCGACCAGACCCTTATTAAGAGGTTTAAGGAAAGCCGCAGAAGACACCCCCTGTCTCCCGACGACAGGGTAATCAAAGGTATAGAGGAAGAAAGGCAGCGGCTTAAGGGCATAAGGGAAAGGGCGGACTATATTCTGGACACCAGCAGCCTTAGGCCGAGGCAGCTTAAGGAAGAACTGGTGAACCTGTTTGAAGGTGAGGGAAAAAGGGAAGGGCTTTTGGTGTCGGTGGTCTCCTTCGGCTACAAGCACGGGATACCCCTTGATGCGGACCTGGTATTTGATGTAAGGTTCCTGCCCAATCCCTATTACAATGAAGTGTTAAAGGACCACAGCGGCGAAAACCTGGCGGTAAGGGATTATGTAATGAAATGGAAGGACACAAAGAAGTTCTTGAACATGCTTGGTGAATTTATAGAATTCTTAATACCGAGGTACATACAGGAAGGAAAAAGCAACCTTGTTATAGGCATCGGCTGTACCGGAGGCAGGCACCGGTCGGTTATAATTGCCAACGAACTGACCGACCTGTTGAAACAGGAAGGCCACCGGGTCATAGCAGACCACAGGGATATTGATAAATCTGCTGCGGGAGAGGATGTTAAATGAACCTTACCGATTGGATCAGACCGGGTCTAAAGATAAAAAGATGGCTTCTGACCGGTTTTGTCGGCATACTGCTTCTGGCGGCCGGTTTTACGAATATGTTTGTAGGAATGGGTATGGGCGGGTACGGCAGCTGGGTTACCGCCGGCTTTGTAATACTTGGAATACTGCTGGAATACCTGGCCCTGAGGGGACTGATTGCCAGCTTCCTGGGTTTCAGGCGAAGGAAAGGGCTGGGTGCCGGCAGGGATGGCGGCAAGAACATAATCCACGAAAGGCTGCTGATGAAAGGCCCCCGTATAGCTGTCATAGGCGGAGGCACCGGCCTTTCGGTACTGCTGAGGGGGCTTAAAAACTATACAGCAAACATTACGGCGGTGGTTACGGTATCCGACGATGGCGGCGGGTCGGGGGTATTGAGGGCGGACCTGGGCATGCTGCCGCCGGGAGATATCAGGAACTGTATCCTGGCCCTGGCGGATACCGAGCCGGTGATGGAGCAGTTGCTTGAATACAGGTTCAAAAAAGGACGCCTTTCGGGCCAGAGCTTCGGGAACCTGCTTATTGCCGCCATGAACGGTATTTCAGATAATTTTGAAGAAGCGGTCAAACGTATTTCCCAGGTCCTTGCGGTGACCGGGCAGGTACTGCCCCTGACCCTTGAAGATATTGTCCTGTACGGACAGCTCAAAAACGGAAAAGTGATCAGGGGTGAATCAAATATTCCGGTACAGGCGCTGGAGCATAATTCTCCCGTGGAAAGGGTTTTTCTAAAGCCCGAGCATCCCCGGCCCCTGCCGGAGGTGCTGGAAGCAATAGAAAATGCCGATGTAATAGTTTTGGGCCCCGGCAGCCTTTATACCAGCATAATACCCAACCTGCTGGCCGACGGTGTGGTTGATGGAATTTCCCGGTCCGAAGCGCTTAAAATCTACGTGTGCAATATTATGACACAGCCCGGGGAAACCGACGGTTATTCGGTGTCGCATCATATTAAAGCGCTGGAGGAGCATGCCGGGAAGAAACTTTTGGATGTGGTGGTTATAAATAACGGCAGCATTGACCCTGAACATCTCGAAAGGTACGAACTGGACGGTTCCCGGCCGGTTGAAGCCGACAGGGACAGGATAAGGCCGGAGATTAAGACCGTATCACAAGACCTGGTTTCGATACAGGGTGAATACCTGCGTCATGATTCGCTGGAACTTGCCCGTCTTATTACAAAGCTTTCAGCCGGCAAAGCACCCAGCCTGCTGGAGTATTATTACTACCTGGCCGACATGACGCAAAAGCATTAAATTTAATCAGTTCCTTTTATATTTCTGGTCCAGCAGGTGGGCTATCAGGTCCCCGGCGGTTTTCTTGTTGAGCTTGTCTATATCAACCGGCACGTTAAGGCTCTGGGACAGATCGCTTATGGTCTGAAGCTGCCTTTTGGTGGGTGCATCGCTGTCCTCCGCCGCAGCCCTGGGAGCGGTTTTTTTGCGTTCCCGTGTCCGCTGCCCTTCGCTTTGGTCCCGGTTGCCGTCCCTGTCGCTCAGGTCCAGCTCCTCTATTGCGGTAATACCAATATTTGTCATGTCCCGTAAGGCCCTGGCCTTGGCCCGGGTAGAGGCCATTCTCAGTATATGGGGCACCAGGTGCTGGCCCACCGAATCCGGGCTGGCATCTCCAAAATCAATGAAGGTTTTGTCCCCGGTTTTGGCCGCAGCCCTGCACACCGCCGTCATGTTGTTGGTCTCGTCGGGAAGCTGCACAACATCCACCTTAATAGATTCCAGTCCCAGTTGATGGGCCTGGTCCAGCAGGCCTTCATAGGTCACATAGTTTTTCCCCTGAAGCTGTATGATAAATCTGTCATCAATCACAATACCGTCTCCTTTCATTTCTTATGACAGCTAAAAGTTCCTGTTTATAGTTTGTATAATGCGGCATATTTTTAACCCAATATACCTGGGACTAATTTATGGAAACCAAGCTTGAAACAAAAAGAACCGTCCCCAGTGTTTGTGAACTTTTATATACCGGTGATAGTATGATATTATAGTAATGACGGCTAACAATAAGTTTATTGGGGGTAAAACAATGATTACGCTTGACGACATAAAAGCCAATTACAGGTTTAAAAAACTTATAGAATGGGCAAGCAGGGGTATGGAGGCCATGGGCTATACCGAGCACGGCATACGCCACTGTTCGTATGTCAGCACCACCGCCAGGGACATACTGGTGCAGCTGGACTATCCAGAAAGGATACATGAACTGGCAGCCATCGCCGGGTATATTCACGATGTAGGCAACAGCGTCAACCGGAAAAACCACGGCCCCACCGGAGCGTGCCTTGCGTTCCCGGTACTGATGGAAATGGGAATGGATATGGATGAAATATGTATGATAACCTCTGCCATAGGAAACCATGAAGAAGAGACCGGCTACGCGGTGAACGAGGTTGCGGCCGCCATCATTATAGCCGACAAAAGCGACGCCCACAGGACAAGGGTAGGGCGGGGCAAATACAACCCCGAGGATATCCACGACAGGGTCAATTATGCCATACGAAAGTCGAGGGTTCTGGTGGACGCCGAAAGTAAAATAATTCAGTTTTCGATACAAATGGATGCCACGTCGTCCATAATGGAGTTCATGCAGATTTACATGTCCAGGATGATAATGTGCGAAAAGGCTGCAAGGTTTTTGGGCTGCGAATTTCAGCTGGTGGCCAACGGCCAGCCGATAAACAACCAGGCCGTGATATCCGAGGGCAAACTGAACGGTGAAACCGCTTAAAAAACGTTCCGGATGGTGGGTTTTTGATGGCAAAGGTTTTCCAGGTGGGTATAGTGAGAAAAACCGACAAAAACATGGTGACGGTGGAGATTGCAAGGGCTTCATCCTGCGGCGAGAACTGTGCCGCCTGTAAAATGGGTTGTTCCGGTACCGGACATTTTGTCCGGCTGGAAAACACGTTAAATGCCAGGGTAGGGGATATGGTAAGGATTCAGGCGGGGGGCGGAAGCGTGATAGGTTCTGCCGCCTTTGTCTATCTGCTTCCCATCGTTATGATGGTTGCCGGCATGGTTTACGGAAGCAGGCTAATGCAGATGTTTTACCCGGGAATTGATACCGATGCCATGGGGCTTGTATTCGGACTTACCGCCCTGGTACTGTTCTATTTCCTGCTGAGGGCGCTGGACGACCGGCTGGCCCTGACCGGCAGGAAAAAGCCGGTAATTGTTAATATATTAAACAGGTAGAAAGGTGGCAGGGACGCATGTCCTTTTCCAGTACGGTAAAGAACGAGCTTTCGAGGATAATGCCGGAGGGCCGCTGCTGCCGGCTGGCCGAGCTTTCGGCAATAATAAGAACCGGGGGCATAATAAAGCTTTACGGTTCCCGCAGGGTGGGCATCAGGATGGTGACCGAGAATGCGGCGGTTGCCAGAAAGGTGTTTTCGCTGCTGAAAAAACTGTACGGCCTTAACCTTGAAATAATGGTCAAGAAAAACAAGCACCTGAAAAAGAACTACAGCTATATTATGGGGGTCCCCCACGAAATGGGCGCCGGCAGGGTGCTGCAGCAGACCGGCATCATGATAAAAAACAGGGATACCGGTATAGGCATAGATTACAGTATCCCCGAAAACATAAGAAGCGCGCGGTGCTGCAGCAGGGCCTATATGAGGGGCGCATTCCTGGGCGGCGGCTCGGTGAGCAGCCCGGACAAGGCCTATCACCTGGAGTTTGTAACCAACAGCGAACACCATGCCGGGCATCTTAGGGACCTGATAAACTCCTTCCGGCTTAACTCCAAGATAGTGGAGAGGAAGGGCAATTATGTCGTATACCTGAAGGAAGGTGAGCAGGTGGTGGACCTTCTGAACATTATGGGAGCTCACACCGCCCTGTTGAAATTCGAGAATACAAGGATATACAAGGAGATGCGGAACAATGTCAACAGGATAGTGAACTGTGAGACCGCGAACCTGACAAAGACAATCAACGCTTCGGTCAAGCAGATTGAAAATATTGAGTATATAAGGGACACGGCAGGGCTGGACAGCCTACCGCAAAACCTGAGGGAAATCGCCGAACTTCGGCTTAATTACAGGGAAGCAAGCCTCAAGGAGCTGGGGCAGATGTTAACCCCGCCGCTGGGAAAGTCCGGTATTAACCACCGGCTTAGAAAAATAGAACAGGTGGCGGAGGACATAAGAAGCAAAAAAAACAGGGAGAGTTGAGCGAATGACAAAACACAGCATGATTATTGAACATATCAGGTCGCTTAAGGGCGGCGAGCGTATATCGGTGAGGACCATAGCCGATAAAATGGGCGTCAGCGAAGGTACCGCGTACAGGGCAATAAAGGAAGCCGAGACCGAAGGGCTGGTATCCGCCATACCGAGGGTTGGTACCGTGCGCCTTAATACACGCAAGGACAAGGATATTGAAAAGCTCACCTTTCTGGAGGTTCTGAACATAGTTGAGGGGAACCTGTTATCCGGCAGGAACGGCCTGGACAAGTACTTAAACAACTTTATAATAGGCGCCATGACTCCCGATGTAGTGACCAGGTACATGGAGAACAATAATCTGCTTATCGTGGGAAACAGGGAAGAGCTGTTTGATCTGGCCCTTGAGAAAAACTGTGCCATCCTTATTACCGGCGGTTTCGACTGCAGCGAAAAGATAAAGCACAAGTCCAATTTAAAAAAGCTGCCGGTTATGAACTGCAGCTACGACACCTTTACGGTTGCAACCATGATAAACAAAGCGATAACCAGCAGGATGCTTAAAAAGGATATAGTCCTGGCGGAGGATATTATGGAGAAAAGTCCCTTTGTGCTTAAAGCCGACGATACCATAAATGACTGGAAAAGGCTTGTCAGGGACACTTCCCATACCCGCTTCCCGGTGGTGGACAATGACAGCAACGTGGTGGGCATTGTTACCACCAAGGATATTACCAAAAAGGACAGCGCAAGCAGGATTGAAACGCTGATGACCCCGGACCCGATAACGGTGTCGCCCAAAACCTCGGTGGCCTATATCACGCACATTATGATATGGGAAGGCATAGAGCTGCTGCCGGTGGTGGACGGCAAAAGGCTTGTGGG
>CAZGUG010000024.1:11757-20649 GCA_964529035.1 uncultured Clostridium sp. | reverse complement strand
GCCACATAAAGCGATAGGCGGTGACGGGGCATGGACTTTGTACACCTGCATGTCCATACCGAGTACAGCCTGCTGGACGGTGCCGGCAGGATAGAAAACATCCTTGACAGGGCGAAGGCGCTGGGCATGAAGGCGATTGCCATAACCGACCACGGCTGTATGTTCGGGGCGGTTAATTTTTACAAGGAAGCGGTAAAACGGAATATAAAGCCCATTATCGGCTGCGAGGTTTATGTCGCAATGCGTACCATGGCGGACAGGGACCCGAGGCTTGATTCGGACCAGTACCATCTGGTGCTGCTTGCCAAAAACAATACCGGGTACAGGAACTTAATGAAAATAGTATCCCGTGGATACCTGGACGGTTTTTATTACAAGCCGAGGATAGACCTGTCGGTGCTAAAGGAGCTGTCCGAGGGCATAATCTGCCTCAGCGGGTGCATAGCCGGGGAAACCCAGCAGCGGCTGCTGGAGGGCAATTACAATAAAGCCAAGGAGACCGCCCTTTTGTACAGGGATATATTCGGTGAAGGGAACTACTACCTGGAAATCCAGAACCAGGGCATAGAAGAACAAAAAAGGATTAACCCGGAAATAGTAAGGCTGAGCCGGGAAACCGGGATACCGCTGGTCGCCACCAACGACGTTCACTATACAAACCGCGAAGACTGGGAATTCCACGATGTGCTTTTGTGCATCCAGACCGGCAAAACGGTGGACCAGGAGGACCGGCTTAAGTTTCCCAACCAGGAGTTTTACCTGAAATCCGGCGGGGAGATGCAGGAGCTTTTCCCGGACCTGCCGGAGACGCTGGAAAATTCGGTACATATAGCGAGCCGGTGTAACGTCAGGCTGGATTTTGATACCATGCACCTGCCCTATTTCCGGATGCCGGAGGGGTATACCGCCGACAGCTATCTCAGGGAACTGGCCTTTGAGGGACTGAAGGAGCGGTACCCGGGCAGCCATGAAGAAAAGGTAAAAAGGCTTGAATACGAACTGGACACCATCAAAAAAATGGGGTATTCCCATTATTTCCTGATAGTCTGGGACTTTATAAAATACGCAAGGGAGAAAAAAATAATGGTGGGTCCCGGCAGGGGCTCGGCGGCGGGAAGCCTGGTATCCTACTGCCTGCGTATTACCAACATCGACCCCATACGGCACGGTCTTATATTCGAAAGGTTTTTAAACCCGGACAGGATAACAATGCCGGATATTGATATAGACTTCTGCTTTGAAAGACGGGAAGAGGTAATTGACTACGTGGTGCAAAAATACGGCAGCGACAGGGTGGCCCAGATAATAACCTTTGGCACAATGGCCGCAAGGGGTGCCATACGGGACGTGGGCAGGGCGGTGAACATGCCCTACGGTGACGTGGACAGGATAGCCAAGCAGGTACCCATGGAGCTGGGCATCACGATAGACCGGGCCCTGGAGATAAACCCGTACCTTAACGATATGTACAGGCAGGACGACAGGGTGAAGTACCTGATAGACATGGCCCGGGCGGTTGAAGGCCTGCCCAGGCACGCTTCCACCCATGCGGCGGGGGTGGTAATCTCCAAGGAGCCCATCTCGGAATATGTACCGCTGTACAGGCAGGAAAGCGGTATAACCACGCAGTACCCGATGGGCAACCTGGAGGAACTGGGGCTTTTGAAGATGGATTTCCTGGGGCTTAGGACCCTTACCGTTATCAGGGATACGCTGGATATCATAGAAAACACCCGGGGTGTAAGGCCGGACGTGGAGAACCTGGCCTTTGACGATCCGAAAGTTTTTGAGCTTATAGCAGGCGGCGACAGCGACGGCGTTTTCCAGCTTGAAAGCGTGGGCATGAAGAGTTTCATGAAGGAGCTCAAGCCCGACAGCTTTGAAGACATAATAGCCGGAATATCGCTGTTCCGTCCCGGGCCCATGGACCAGATTCCCCTTTACATAAGCAACAAAAACAATCCGAAGGCTTTAAAGTACAAGCACCCGATGCTTGAAAAAATACTGAATGTAACCTACGGCTGCATAGTGTACCAGGAGCAGGTCATGCAGATAGTAAGAAAGCTGGGCGGCTATTCCTACGGCCGGTCGGACTTGGTTAGAAGGGCCATGAGCAAGAAAAAGATGGACGTCATGGAACAGGAGCGCAAAAACTTTATATACGGTATAACCGAAGAAGGAAAAGTGGTAGTGGAGGGTGCCCTGCGCCGGGGCATAGACGAGAAGACCGCCAACGAAATATTCGACGACATGATAGACTTTGCAAAGTACGCCTTCAACAAGTCCCATGCGGCGGCCTATGCGGTGCTGGCCTACCAGACCGCCTGGCTGAAGTGCTATTACCCGGTGGAGTTCATGGCTGCGCTTTTAACCAGCATAATGGGCAGCAGCAAAAAAGTGTCCCAGTATATCGAGTGCTGCAAAAAAATGGGCATAGAGGTGCTGCCGCCGGATATTAACGAAAGCGACAGCTCCTTTACAGTTAAGGAGGGCAGAATAAGGTTCGGGCTGGCGGCGGTTAAAAACGTGGGATTGGGTGCGGTGGCGGCCATTACCGAGGCGCGGAACACCGGCGGCAGTTTTACCGGCCTTTCTGACCTATGCAGCAGGGTGGACAGTACCCACCTGAACAAAAGGGCCCTGGAGAGCCTGATAAAGGCGGGGGCACTAGATACGCTGGGCGGGCGCCGTTCGCAGTACATGGCGGTGTACGATAAAATTGCCGACGGGGTTCACCAGGTGAAGAAAAACAATATTAAAGGCCAGATTTCACTGTTTGAAACGGCGGCGGGCGGACAAAACGGCGGCGGGCCGGACGACTGCCTGCCGGATATAAAGGAATTCGACAAAAAGGTACTGCTTGGCTTTGAAAAGGAAATGCTGGGGCTTTATTTAAGCGGCCATCCGCTGGACGAGTACCGGGATGTGTTGGAAAGGGCCGCGTCTGTAACCACGCAGCAGCTGGCACTTATGTCGGAAGGCGAAAACCGGGTTGGGCAAATAGGCCATCGGCTTACAGACGGAAGCATTGTCAGGGTTGCCGGTATGGTGGTGGACAGGAGAAACCAGACCACAAAAAATAACGACCTGATGGCCTTTGTACAGCTGGAGGACCTGTACGGCACAGTAGAGCTGGTTGTGTTTCCAAAGGTTTACCGGCGGAACTATGAAGCCATCAGGGAGGGCGGTATAATAACCGCCGAGGGACGGCTGGATTTCAAAGAGGACGAGGAACCCAAGATAATATGCGAAAGCATAAGGCCCATAAACAATACGGCAAAAACCGACGCGTTAAATCCGAACCGGAGACTGTACCTGAAGATACCCAAAAACATTCACCCGGGGGCCCTCAGCGATATTAAGGGTATTTTACGGGAAAGCCGAAGGGGCGGTGTCCCGGTGCTTCTGTGTTTTGAAGAGGACGGCAGAAAGCCAATGATGGCGGGCAGGGACCTGTGGGTTGCGGTGGACGATGAGCTGATAGGCAGGCTTCGTGAAGTTCTGGGCGCGGATTGTGTACGCGTTTGTTGAAATAATGAATTGAAAAGGCCATATATGATATAATATGTTTGTAAGTAATATATTGGCATATTGTTGGGGGGCATGGACATGTGGACGGTTGTTTATATGGCTCCGGACAGGGAAACCGCGGACAAGGTAAGGGAGTTCCTGGAAAGGGAAGGAATACTGGTAAAGGTAAGGCCTGTTCAGAAGTGTTCGTGCTATGATGGAGACTATGAAATACTTGTTCCGGAAAGCGAGATAGAAGAAGTCAGGGACTGTTTGTACCAGGCGGGACTGTAATTTATATTATGTTTATCGGGTTAGGAGTGGGCGGGTTTGCATAAAAAAATTATCGGAGTTCTTACCAGCGGTGGCGATGCGCCGGGCATGAACGCTGCAATAAGGGCAGTGGTAAGGACCGGCATTTTTCACGGGCTCAGGGTAATGGGGATACGGAAAGGCTATGAAGGACTCATAAAGGGAGAAATTTTCGAAATGTCACTTTCATCGGTGGCGGATATAATCCACAGGGGGGGCACAATACTGCAGACTGCCAGAAGCCATGAGTTCACCACCGAAGAAGGCAGGCGAAAAGCCCTTAATATGATGAAGGTTTTCGGGATTCAGGGCATTGTGGTTATCGGAGGGGACGGTTCCTTCCGGGGTGCCCGGGACCTGGCCCGGATGGGTGCGGGGGTGGTGGGCGTACCCGGGACCATAGACAATGATATTGCATACTGCGACCACACCATAGGTTTCGATACCGCTGTCAACACGGTGGTTGAGGCAATCGGCAGGATAAGGGATACCACTTCTTCCCACAACAGGGCGAACATTATCGAAGTGATGGGCAGGAACTCCGGGGACATAAGCCTTTACGCCGGCCTGGCCGGCGGTGCCGAAAGCATTATAATACCCGAAGTAAGCGCCAGCGTGGACGATGTATGCAAAAGGATTATGCACGGCAGGAACAGGGGTAAGCTTCACAGCATAATAATCCTGGCCGAGGGAGTGGGCGGTGCCTTCGAAATGGCGAAGGCCATCGAAGAAAAAATAAACGTTGAAACGCGGGTTACAATACTGGGCCATGTTCAAAGGGGTGGCAGCCCCACCGCCTTTGACAGGATACTGGCCAGCCGGCTGGGGGCCAGAGCAGTGGAACTGTTGATGGAAGGCGGGACTTCAAAGATGGTATCCCAGTACCGCAGTGAAATAACCGAGTTTGATTTTGACGAGGTCCTGTCATCAAAGAAGGAGTTTTCAGGTGATATATATTCGCTGGCCAGGATACTCTCGATATAGGAGGAAATATTATGCGCAGGACAAAGATAGTATGTACCCTCGGTCCCGCTACCGGGGACAAACAAACGCTTAAAGAGATGATACAGGCCGGCATGGACGTGGCCAGGCTTAATTTTTCGCACGGCAGCTACCCGGAGCACCTGGACAAGATTGACAAGGTAAAACAGCTTAGAAGGGAACTGGGCAGGCCGGTGGCACTGCTTTTGGATACAAAGGGGCCCGAGATACGGCTTGGAACCTTTGCCGGGGGAAAGGCTTTTTTAAAACAGGGAAGCACCTTTGTGCTTACCACCAGGGAAGTGGAGGGCGGTGACAAAATTGCGGGCGTTACGTACAAAAACCTTCCGGACGACGTTGAAATAGGGTACAGGGTATTGCTGGACGACGGTCTTATAGAGCTGGTGGTGGAAAGAATAGACGGCGAAGACGTCGTGTGCAGGGTGGAAAACGGCGGTGAGATAACCGACAGGAAGGGAGTAAACCTTCCGGGAGCCGAGGTGGGCCTGCCCGCCATAAGCGAAAAGGACCGGCAGGACATACTGTTCGGGATAAAGCAGCAGGTGGATTTCGTAGCCGCCTCCTTCACAAGAAAACCGGAGGATATACTGGACATACGCCGTATACTTGAAGAAAACGGCGGTGACTGGATACGGATTATTGCCAAGATAGAAAACCAGCAGGGGGTAGACAACCTGGACGGTATACTGGAAGTTGCCGACGGGATAATGGTGGCAAGGGGCGATTTGGGTGTCGAGATACCCACCGAAGGGGTACCGATACTGCAGAAGGAAATGATAAGAAAATGCAACCGGGCCGGCAAACCGGTAATAACCGCCACACAGATGCTGGATTCCATGATGCGGAACCCGAGGCCCACCCGGGCGGAAGTTGCGGATGTCGCCAATGCGGTGCTTGACGGTACCGATGCCATAATGCTGTCGGGGGAGACCGCCGCCGGCCGGTACCCGGTGGAAGCGGTCAGCACAATGGCCAAAATAGCCGCCAGGGCCGAGGAAAGCTGTGAGTACGGCATGGTGCATAATATCGGCACGCAATCAGGAATGAATACCGTGACAAACGCGGTCAGCTACGCCACCTGCACGATAGCCTGCGAACTGAAGGCTGCGGCAATAATTACCGCGACCCAGGGAGGATATACCGCGAGGATGGTATCAAAATACAGGCCCCGGTCAATGGTGATAGCCACCACGCCGGATGAGAGGATTCAAAGGCAGCTAAGCCTTTCATGGGGTGTTCACCCGCTGCTGGCAAAGGCGGCGGAAAACACCGACGATACGCTGGAAGCAAGCGTCAGGGCTGCCCGGGCCGAAGGGCTTATTTCGGAGGGCGATCTTGTGGTGCTGACGGCGGGGGTACCCACTGCGGTCACCGGAACCACCAACCTTATTAGGGTACATACGGTGGCCAGGGTGCTTACAAAGGGCATGGGCGTGGGAAACCGGTCGGCCTACGGGAAGGCGGTTTTTGTCACTGGGCCCGGTGAAGGGACGGAAAAGTTTTATCCCGGCAACATACTGGTAATAAAATCCGGCGAAAGGGAACTGGTGCCCTACATGGAAATGGCTTCCGCGATAATAGCCGAAGAGGGGGGACTTACTTCCCACGCGGCGATAGTGGGCCTTAACCTGGGCAAGCCAACCATTGTCGGTGTGAAGGACGTATTCAAGCTGCTTGAAGACGGTGAAATAGTGACGGTGGACGGGACCACCGGGCTTATATACAGGGGAATAGCCACGGTAATGTAAACTTCACGGGGGTGCTTTGACATGTATACGTGGGACGCAAGGATAAGGGCCATATACAGGGACACCGACCAGATGGGGGTGGTGTACTACGGCAATTACTACGCATGGTTCGAGGTGGGCAGGAACGAGTATATCAGGTCCTTAGGTCTTAGCTATAAGGACCTTGAAGACAAGGGGATTATGCTGCCGGTTGTTGAGAGTAAATGCGAGTACAAAATACCGGCAAAATATGACGACATGGTTGTTATTAGAACCGGCATCAGCAGGATGACGGCGGCGAGGATAGTCTTCGTATACGAAGTTATTAGGGAACAGGACGGCCGGCTGCTGGCGCGGGGCAGTACAGTCCACGCCTTTGCCGATGCGGACACGTTAAAGCCGGTAAATCTGAAGAAAAAATGCAGTGAATACTATACAAAGCTCTTGGAATGCCTGTAGAACGGAGTGTCTTGGAATGCTTATTCGGTTAATGCTGCTTCTTACACTTGTACCGCTTGTTGAACTGGCCCTTTTGATAAAGCTGGGGCAGTACATAGGAGTGGGTTATACGGTGCTGATTGTTGTGGTTACCGGCATTGCGGGAGCCTTTCTTGCCAAAACCCAGGGCATGAGCGTTTTAAGAAGGATGCAGCTGGAGATGCAGGAGGGAAGACTGCCCGGCAACCAGATGATTGACGGACTGTGTATACTCATGGGCGGTGCAATGCTTCTGACTCCCGGGCTGGTAACCGATACCGCCGGTTTTATTCTGGTGGTACCCATAACCCGCATCGCAGTCAGGGAATGGCTTAAAACTAAACTGCGCGGGATGGTTGACAGGGGCCAGGTAATATTCCGGTGGGGCGGCTGGTAAAAAAGCCGTTTAATTTTTTTCAGGGTTTATATATAAAGGCTTTGAGAAAAGGGTTTCCAGGTTATGGTCGGCATAGGTATGCCGGTTGTCACCCTCAATCATAAACTGCATATTGTTTACGCCTTCTATCGAACTGAAGGTATAAAGCAGCGCATCCATCATCATGGACTGTCTCTGCCTGTCCTCGCCATAGGCGTTAAGGAAGGCGGAGTTAAAATCCAGTTTCAGCGTGCGGTTTGCATAGTACACGTTTAAAAGCTCCACTTCTTCGGGTATCACCGGTTCCACCAGCGGGTCCTCCGGCAGGCCTTCCTTTAACGTGTCAAACAATATAAGGCATTGTTCCCTTATGGTCAAGGTGTCCGATAGGTCTGGCCTGTAAGGGAACAGGAGGTAGCGGTCAAAGGTGTTATAGGGAAGATACGCAGCCGGGCCTGTGTCCCCGGTCCAGGGATTGCGGACCGGAATACCGGGTGCAATCTCGTCCACCCTTTTGCCGCCCGGCAGGAACTGTACCCGCCTCATGCCCGGTATTTCAGTCATTGCTGCAACTATGGATTCCAGGGCCAGCTGCAGCATATCGGTGTCCGGGGCCTGGTCGGATTCGGAATCGGTTTCGATGTATACCGTGGAGCCGGAATAGTATACCTTGCTTACACCGGGTATTATCGGGCCGGTACCCAGCGTGGTGGCCGGGTCGGGGCCCTTGCCCAGGTTTTCGATGGTTTGCGTAAGAACGGCCGGATTGTCGGGTACAAACCGGGTCACCGGTACCAGGTATTTGCTGTCCCGGTCCGGGAAGTACAGTATCAAGCCCATGCTGCCCCTGGGATGATAGTTCAGGCTCTTTACGTACTGCGGGTCGGATTTGTAGGTTACCTTCAGTTCTATGGGATCTATATTCTTCAGGTCAGCCTGTTCGCTGTACAGCCTGTACACGTATTCGCCGTCCGGAAGGCCGGTTGTTTTCTGTGAAATATCTATCTGCAGAACCAAAGGGTTATCCCGGTCTACTACAATATCGCCGTTGGTGATGCCGATTTCAAACTCCTGGTAATTCAGGTTTTCTACCGGTTTGTCGTCCTTAAAGGCTTCCACCCTCAGGTTTTGGCCGGGTGTATTTTTGAAACTCAAACTGGTGCCTTTTGTGGCTATGGAAAAGTTTATAAGCTGCGGGTTGGTGATTTCCGTCTGGCTGGGCAGTAGAGAATATCCTATTGACTGTTCCACGGGTATATATAAAAGGTCATTCAACTCGATAGGCGGGTTTATACATGAAAATCCAATTATTACAATAAGAACCACTGCAAACAGACTCTTCAACAAGGGCACCACTCCCCATTTTTTTTACTTTCCCCCAACGGGTCTCCCTGTAAATACTATTATATGATAAAAACAGTCAAAGATAAAACAAATAATTTTCAAACACTAGGGACGGTTCTTTTTGTTTGCTTTATATACCGGATG
>CAZGUG010000024.1:0-11657 GCA_964529035.1 uncultured Clostridium sp. | reverse complement strand
AAACACTAGGGACGGTTCTTTTTGTTTGCTTTATATACCGGATGCGCTTTTCGGCGAGGTTTTTACAGTCGTAAATACACAGCGGTATGTCACGGCGGCCAGCACTATTACCCCTCCTGTAATGGCCCATTTCCCCGGTACTTCACCAATCAGAAGGAATACCCATATCGGGTTCAGAACCGGCTCTATCACCGGGATAAGGGCGGCGTCCAGCGCGGACACCGACTTAATGGCCAGTGCAAAGAGAATATAGGGCAGCCCCAGCTGCACGATGCCCATTAGCATCAGTGTCAGCACGGTAGAGGATGACGGCGGATACGATTGAAACATAAAGGGTATGCCCACCGCCGCGGTAAATATGTTGCCCAGCAGTATCGCGTCCATTGAACCCGAATCCTTTAGTTTGCGCATCAGAAGTATAACCGCCCCAAAGGTCATGCCGTCTATTACCGCCAGTATATTGCCCAGGAGGCCCCTGGCATCAAGGCTGTCCGCAAAGAACAGGGTCATTCCGCCCACCGTTATTATAATGGTTATCCAGTCCAGCCGGGTGGTCTTTTCCTTCAGTACCAAAAAACCGAAAACTGCGACATATATGGGTGCCGTATACTGCAGCAGTATTGCATTGGCCGCCGTGGTCAGCTTATTTGCTATAACAAACAAAATAACCGTTACGGCATAGGCGGCGGCGCACAGCACCTGGTCCCTTGACCAGGTGAACCTTGGTTTGCGCAGAACCGCCCACATAAGGACGGAAGCGAAGGCGCTTCTCATGCCCGCTATTGCCATGGGGTTCCATTCAACTTCCTTTATGAACACTCCGCCCAGGCTCCAGAGTACCGCTGCAGCAACAAGGTAGAATACTGCCACAAGCCTTGGTTTGCCTGGCCGGATGTCGGTTGATTGCTCCATCTTTGGTACGCCTCGCTTTCAAACAACAAACACTAGGGACGGTTCTTTTTGTTTGCTCTAAATACCGCATTGGGGTTTGTTCCTATTAGGTCAGCTATTTTTCGATACGAAAGATCCGTTTCCGTTAATAACTTTATTATCAATTCATCTTTATTAGGCAGTTTTGCAAATTCGGTTAAACCTTTTTCTTTGAAGTAGTCCTCTAATATTTTCTTTGCCCTTTTCTCTTTCAATTCCTCTACTTCTTCCTTTATTTCCAGATAGTTTGTTTCGTCCTTCATGGTGTGAAAATCTATAAAATCTTTCCGTGATGTGAAGCGGTTCATTATATTATCCTTAATTTCCCTGTCTACAAGTCCCGGTTTGTCGTACACGTATTCTCTCATACTGCTCCATTTATATTCCTGTGCCGTTGAAACAACTCCTGCCTTCACGGGATTGTTGTGAATATATCTAAGAGCTCCGTACAAATACCTTTCATTGTTTATGTTTTCACTTTTAAACCTGTCTTGAAAAACCGGCCCTATCCTTTCATGCCTTTGGTTATACGACATAGCGTAGGAGATATTAATTCTCTTCATTATGTTTACAAGGGCAGGTTTTTCTGCAATAACAATCATGTGTAAATGATTGTTCATAATGCAGTATGCTGCTATTTTGCATGTTTCCTCTTTTGTTTTGTCCCTAATGAGTGTTGTAACTGCTTCCTTTTCATGTTTGCCTTCAAATATCTTTTCTTTGTTAATGCCCCGGGTTATTATGTGGTAATATCCAGATTCGCTTTCAATTCTAGAGCGTCTTGGCATATTATCACCTCAGAAATATTATATCAAAAAAATGAAAACGTGCATAACAAAAAGAACCGTCCCTGGTGTTTCTGGTGTTTCCGGTGTTTCTGGTGTCTGAGTTTTAAACGGAAGCAGTGGATAGCGAGACCCCTGTATCCGCGGAAGTAAGAGCCTGTATTGTTCTTATCAGTTCGTCAAGGTCAAAGGGCTTAACAAGCAGAGCATCATAACTGTTCTCCGGTGGTAAGTCGGACAGTTCGGGAATAGATCCGGATATGATTACCTTTGGTATTTTTCTAAGATCAGGGTCAGAGTTCATGGTGTTTATGACTGTACATCCGTCTATTCCGGGCATGCGCAAATCGGTCAGCACTAAATCGGGCTTTGGATGCTTAAAAAGATACTCGATACCTGTTCCGCCATCTGATGCCGTTACCACTTTATATCCTTTGCTTTCCAATATTTCCTTGATAACCATAGCGATTACCTTTTCATCGTCTATTACCAGAATATATGCCAAAATATCCCCTCCAGGCAATTGGAATAATGATTTTACACCAGTATACCAGACGGAAGTGTATAAAAATGTCGAAAATCCTCTGCAGAAATTTTATTTTTTTAAAATATGGCAAAATCCAGCAATTATGCCATAAACATAGGCCAACTGTCAGATTATGTTATAATAATGGCAGGAATTGTTTTAACTATGCAGAATTAAATTATACAGTCAATACCTGACATCGGCCATGCCATAAAGAGGGGGTTATTAAGTATGCATACATACAATGATATAGCGGACAACATGTTCAAAACGGTCGGACAGTCAATAGGCATCCATGTCATGCTGCTGGTTGTAGAGCATGCATTATGGAAAACAAAACAGAGATATGAAGAAGCCGATTTAATCAAATATTCGGAAGACGGGATTTTCCTTGAAGGATTAAAAAAACTCGAGCCTGACAAAGCAAAGGTTCTAGCCCATGAGTTTATCATGCAGGTTATTGCTTCACTGGGCCGTTTGGTAGGAAAACAGATTGCCCACCAGTTAATCAAACAACTACACGAAGAAGTTATTAAGGAGAAGGGGGAGTAGCATTTATGGAGCGAGTCTCAACGGGGGTACGTGAACTGGACAGAATCCTACAGAACGGGTTCCCACGGGGTTCAACAATACTGATTGTGGGGCGCCCGGGCACAGGAAAGACTATCCTGGCCAACCAGATCATGTTTAACAATGCTACGGCAGACAACAAAGGAATTTATCTTACCTCGCTGGCGGAGCCGCAGGTGAAAGTACTGCATTTTCAACAGGAATTTGATTACTTTGATAAGGAAAAATTCAACAAAAGTGTTATATATAAAGACCTGGGCAGTATACTGCGCAGGGAAGGACCGGAGGGCGCCCTTGTTTTTGTTGACAGGCTGTTAAAGGAACACCAACCCGGATTGGTAGTAATAGATACGATTAAAACGATAGCAGATATGATATCTTCGTACACCGAATTCAGGGAATTCGTACTGGACCTGTCACTCCGAACGGCTGTCTGGGGTTGCACGGTACTGCTGCTGGGAGAATATTCGGAGGAAGACATTGAAACGAGACCCGAAAGCGCAATTGCGGACGGCATTATATACCTTTCGGGGACGGAAGAAGAAAAATTCCAGAAGCGCTACCTGCGTATTATGAAAATGAGAGGTACGGATATTATAGCGGGGAAGAACGTTTTTAAAATAACAAAACAGGGCTTCGAGCTGTATCCAAGACTAAAACCCGACGTGGAAAACCAGGCCTATTACCACAATAGCGACAGGATATCGATGGGGATACCCAGCCTGGACAGGATGATGGCCGGCGGGCTGCTGCGCTCAACCACAACACTGGTCTGCGGCGCAACCGGCACCGGAAAGACTCTGCTTGCCCTGCATTATACAGATGCGGCACTTAAAAGCGGTGAAAACGTTGTATATATATCCTATGAAGAAAACCGGGAGCAGCTGGTTGCGAATGCAAAATCCCTGGGTATAGACCTGGAGCCTTATATTAACGACGGAAGACTGCAGCTTATTTATATCCCTCCAACAGAGCTGGATTTGGACGAGCATTTTTACAGGGTGCAGAAGATGATTGACTATTCGCAGGTGAATCGGTTGGTGATGGATTCCATATCCTCCTTTGAAATTGGAATGGCTGACAAGCAGAAGTATACAGACTATATATGGGCATTTTGCGACTACTTTAAGTATAAGGAAGTCAATGTATTTCTAACGCTTGAATCGGACAGCTCGGACAGGATTTCCGGGATCACCAAGCATGGCATCAGCTTTGTTGCCGACAATATTATTTTACTAAGGTACATTGAAGAGGGTATGGACCTAAAACGCTATTTAAGGATAGTCAAGATGCGCGGGTGTAAACACGATACTATGATGCGCGAAATCAGGGTGACAGAAAACGGCATAATCATATGAATAAAAAGCATGCTGTGTACGGTTACAAAGGGGGAAGCCTATGAAAGACAGAGGCTTTGATAAAAGTATATTTGAATCCGAACGGTGGATAAGCTTTCTGGAGAGCACCGCAAAGGGACTGGGTCTGGATTTCTTATTCATTTTCCATGGCACAGACGACGGATGTATGAAAATACCTGTTTTGTGCCCTTTGTGCAGCAAGTATTGTGCCGGGCTTACCCAGGCGGAATTGGATGAGATTTCGGCAAAGTACAATGGCCAGCAGCTGGAAATGATTACAGGCAAAGGTAAAAGTGTCGTTGTAACGCCCCTGGGCAAGGCTTCCCATGTAATTGCCATAAACTGCAGCTGCTGTGGGGAAAACCATGATCTCACCCCGTTAAAACAGAGGACCGACACAGCAAAAAAACTGTTTTCAAGCTTTTACCTGGCACTGAACGAGGGCTTTGAAGGCGGAATAAAGACTTTCGGATTATCAGCAATTAGAAAGATAAACTACAATATTCTTTCAATATTTAAGGGAGACAGTGAAGCATTAACACGTTCCTTTGACATAATACTCAGTTCCCTGGTTATCATGTTGGAAGCGCAGGGCAGCTGGATAAGGATTTATGATGAAACAGGCCCTACCCTTTTGGTAAAAGGGGACGACACGGCTGTCAACAGGTATCTAGAAGGAAAGGGTAATTCGGCCATTGGGGTTGAGATTTGTAACGGTACAACAAAAGCCTATATCGGAGTTTTGGGGGCCCAAGACACTGCCCAGGCCGAATATTTCCTGCACCTTATGGCCCAGGAATGTGCCCTGGTAATCGAAATCGACCATGTGTTCAAGCTTTTGCAGCGTAAAACATCCCAGGTATTGGGCGCCATCGGAAGCGGTATACTGCTTGTTGACGTTTATCGGACAATCATATATGTCAATAAAGCCGGTGAAAAGATACTGGAAGCCGGACAGGCCGATTTGCTGGGAAGGCGGATAGACGTTGCTGCAGGGCCGTGGCTTCCGTTCATCAAGGCAGGACCTGAAAACCGGGTAAACGGCTGTATGGATTCAATGACAGGACTTTCCGAACAAAAACTGGTTGACTGGCAGATATGTCCCTTGAAAGAAGATGATGATATCAAAGGCTGGGTAATCGTCCTAGAGGACCGGTCTGACTATTACCGATGGCAGGAGGCAGTCCGTCAGGCGGAAAGGTTTGAGACAACCGCGATGATGGTAGGGGCGTTAGCCCATGAGATGAGAAACCCGTTAAGTGCCGCCAGGGGACTGCTTCAGCTTATGAGTGTCAAACGTGAACCCGAGCAGGTAAGGGGTTATACAGACCTGATCCTGCGGGAAATAGACAGGGTTACCCGGCTGTTAAGCGAGTTTCTGCTGTTGGGTAAACCGGCGCAGATGTCTTCCGAGCCTGTGGATGTGGAGAGCCTTATGAATGAACTTCTGCCTTTGCTTACAAGTGAGGCGTCGGGTAAGGGCGTGGAGGTGGAGCTTGCAGCCAAGGCCGTATCACCCGTTCTGGCGGATCCGGGGCAGCTGACACAGGCAGTCATGAACCTGGCACGAAATGCAGTGGAAGCGGCAGGGGACGGGGGGAATGTGCTGATAACCCTGAACGAAGCCGATAATGAAATAATCCTGACGATAAGGGACGATGGTCCGGGTATACCCCCCGAAGCTTTCGAAAGAATATTTCAGCCCTTTTATTCTGCCAAAAAACATGGAACGGGGCTTGGCCTGCCGGTGGTCCGGGCAATTATCCATAATCACCAGGGGCAAATAACAGCAGCCAACGCTGCAGAAGGCGGGGCCCAATTCACAATAAGAATACCCGCAATAACCGCGAACCAAGAAGGCGAATTAAGGGCTCAAGTTGTAGTTGCTATCGGTGACAGAATGGTGCGATATCCCACTGAACGGGCACTCAAGGCAGCGAGGGTTAGTACCGTTTCTGTAAATTGCATTGAAGATGCCGCATCTTTGGCGGATCGCTGTTATCCCTGTATAATCATATGCCTGGCCTCGGAAAACAAGGCAGAAGATATTGAGGCTATAAGAAAAAAATGGCCGGATACGGCTATTATGATAATGGGAAAAGACAGCGACAAAACATACGGTGATAATGTACGTTTTGTTTCAGAAACACAGGATTTAAGCAGTATGCTGCATGAAGTGCAGCGCCTGCTTAATAACAGGCAGTCAGGCAAAATGCCTGAGTAAATGAGGCATCTCCGGGTTGCGACGTAATAACGGTCTGGAGGTGAATAACATGAAAAAAATCAAACCGACAGCCACCGGCACGGCCCTGATATTTATACTGCTTGTCTCAACATTTCCTGTATACGCCGACAATCCCCCGCTGCCGGGTGCGCCCCGGAACCTTGAGCTTCTAAACGTAACAAGTGAAACGGTGCGTTTCGGTTGGGTGCATCCGTCTTCCGGAATCAACGGCATCAAATACTACAACGTCTACAGGGACGGAAATTATCTTAAAAATACCGTAATACCGACAACCAGGTGCGACGTAACACATCTAAGCCCGGGTACCACGTACACCTTCAAGGTAAGCGCTGTTAACGATGCCGGCGAAGGGCCCTTTTCCAACGAGATAACAGTAACCACCGTAAGCGAATCCGGCTCCTACGGAAACGCCGTTGCAAGCATCATACATCCGCTTCAGGGGCAGAGGCTTAACGCGCTGGACAAGATTACCGGTACCGCTTCGGATAGTGACGGTACCGTATTGAAGGTGGTGCTGCATATAACCGATAGCATGGGGAACTACCTGAAGCCGGATTTTTCGGCCTTTGAACAAGTCGGGTGCCCGGAAGATTATTACCTGGCCTCCCGGAATACCGGCACAAACTATTCGACGTGGGAACTGGAGATTGAAAGCCTTTCGGCCTTTGAAGACGGGGAGTATACCATCCGTGTATACCCCTATGACAGAATGTACAATTACGACTGCCGGGAAACAAGCTTTACACTGGACACCACCCCGCCCCATCCTCCGGGCGCGCTGTCGGCGGAGGATATAAGCGGCACCGGGCTGAAGCTGGTATGGGAGCCGTCGGCCAGTGAAGATACTGAAGAATATTATGTCTATATGGACGATGAGCTCTATGCATCCACTTCGCAGACCTTTGCCTATATAACTGACCTTACCCCCGGTACCGGGTATTCCTTCTGTATTACCGCCCATGACGGCCTGAACGAAAGTCAGCGCAACGCCGTTTTGCAGGTGAGCACCCCGCCGCCTGTTTCTTCGAAAAGAAGGCGAACGGTCAAACGGGACATACAGCAGTATCCCGTTATCCGACATGAAGACGATAGTATTATTGTGGATACGACAAATTATTTCCCGGGAAAACAAAATACTACCGGGAACATTAACCTGGAAGAACAACTGATATTGGAAGCGGTGAATTCACAAAGGGATATTATAATTGTTACAGGTTCTGCTAATCTCTGCCTTGAAACTTCCCGGTGCGGTGAATACACAGGCGGCGGCCCGGTACTGGTTTCAATAGGAAGCGGGAGCGGCTGTCCGGATTTGTTGAATTATGTGTCTACCCGCCCGGGCTTCCAGCTGGTATCCGATGTCCTGTCATTCGATTTCAGCGGTCTTCCCGCAACGGTTCCTGTATCCGCCTATGTTCCGCTGCCGGAGGAAGGGGTAGGAAATGCGGGCAGGATAGGCTTCATAGGCTCCTGGAGTGGCCGGGTATTATGCCGCTACCAAGGGGTCGAGATTACTTCAAAAGGAGTTATGTTTCCTGTTGGCTGCCCGGGGACGTATGCAGTAACAGTATACGAAAGTCCCTACTCGGGTTTTGAAGGACACTGGGCGGAAAAGGAGCTGGACAGCGTTTTGGCCCGGGGTCTGCTTGTGCCCGGGGACTTTGCCGTTTTGCCGGATTCTTATGTCACATACCGGCTCTTTAAGTCCCTGTTGGGGGGAAATACCGATACCACGGAGGGTCTGACGGATGACTGCGGCGACCTTCCGCTTACGCGGGCGGGCCTGTCAAAGCTGGCGGCGGAGGCGGTGGGACTAACCGCAAATTTCGACACGCTGGCAAATATGGGCATTATAATAGGTTATGGAGACGGGGAGCTTTATCCTGAAAGAAATGCCACGCTGGCGGAAGCGGCGGTTATATTTTACAGGCTTCTGGAATTTTGAAACAAAAAGAACCGTCCCCGGTGTTTGAAAAGAACCGTCCCCGATGTTTTCTAATTTTTCAAAAAGTTTATCTTGAAATTTTAAGCCGAATGATGTATTATTGTGTCATAATATAGGAGTTCAAAAGGAGCCCCTGTATTTGGTTGACAAACAATTTTATCTGTAATTCTAATATAATAGGCGGGGAACCCCGCCATTTTTTTTTATTCCCGTTTTATATAAACTTCGCAAAGCGGCATACCGATAAAATATATAAGGGTTTTTATGCCCAAAAACGGGACAGGGAGGAACAAAACATGGTCAAAAAAGTTCTGGCATTAACAATCGCGGCGATCATTATGCTGTCCGCAGCTGTCCCCGGCCCTGCGGTACGGGCGGACGACCCTCCCCCTTCAATAGGCTGGATCTGGCTTACCGCCGAAACCAGCGTAGCAGGTGACGAGATTCAAAGATACGAAATATACGGCAGCAATTTCAATACCCCCACTGTTACGATAAACGGCAGGATTATCGAACCTTCCTACTGGGATCCCGGCCTCATATTCATAGAATGGCAGCCCGGTATGTCGGATGTGGTTTTTTCCGAGGGCCTAAAGAGCATAAAGGTGACAAATTCGGATTTGCAGGAATCCGGCACCGAAACCTTTGAGGTCACCGTCCAGCCCTATGTGACCGGTGTCAACAAAAGCAAGGTTTACCGCGGCGAATCCCTGAGAATAACCGGTTCTGGTTTTTCCCAAGACCTGAAAAAACTGTTTGTAGCCGGTACCGAGTACACAATAGGGCCGCCGGGTTCGGACCGGGAAGCGATAATAGAAAACGAAGGCTTAATTACGGTGGATAAGGTTATGCCCCGTTCCGCACCGGGCGTTGGCAACGTACGGGTTACCCGGGACGCCGGCAGCGGGACCACCACAAACCCCGACGAAGCGATACAGGGTACGCTGCTGGAATGCATACTGGTGGTGGAAAGGCTGACCGATATCGAGGTTACGGGCCTTGAACCCAATACAGGCCCGGTAGGCGGCGGCACCGTTATAAGAATGTACGGGGCTGACGGTTACTGCGGTTTTTCGGACGATATGCATGTTTACATAGGCGGCGTGCCCGCCACCGATGTGCAGGTAATACAGGACGAAACCGGCGAGGTTATAGGCCTGCAGGCGGTAACGCCGCCGGGCACCCCCGGTTCCAGGGACGTGGTAATCAAGAACGCCAATGAAACCAGCGAATACGACGTACCCTTTACTTTCACCTACCTGCAGGCAGGAAACTTTCTTATGGTACTGTCGGTTGTGCCGGACCGGGCCACCGAAACCGAAGGGAGGGAAATTACTATAGGCGGCAGGAACATAGGTACCATTAACATAACCGGGGTGGTAGTGGACCGGCTGACGGGCTCCTACTACGACAGCCTTAACAGCGAGTTTATTTTGACCTTCGACGGTACCTACAATGACCAAGCTGTTGAAATAACCAGGAAGATTAAGCTTACCATCGGGGAAATTGCTGAAATCACCGGTGTCCCCACCATTGCGCACACCGGCGACATGCTGACGGCCAAGACCCCGGTAATAACCCTTGACCCGCAGGTACCCGAGACCATGGACCTGGTGATGAATACCGAGACCATAATCACCAAGGGCGGTGCGGAGCAGCTGAGAAGAACCGAAGAATACACACGGGTAAACGCCTTTACATACACGCCTTCCAGGACTCACCCGGAGATTACCGGTATTACCCCCGAAAGGGGGCCCTGTGACCAGGACATATATATCACCATTGTGGGTGAAAGGTTCCAGGTACTCACCGTGCAGGAAGCAGTATACGGCGAAATGCAGGAAGTGACCAAATACCCGGTGATAAACATAGGAACCAAGACAATAGACCCCAACCTTCCGGACAGCGACCATTACGTGGAAGTTTACGACGACGAGGGAAACAGGCTGGACGGCGACAAGTACACGCTGGGCACCGTCATCCGGACAAAAATTCCCGGTGACCAGCCCGCCGGCCCGGGTTATGCCGACGTAACGGTAACAAACCCTGATTTGGGCACCAGGACCATACCCAATATGTTCGAGTTCAAGGACCCCGACCGCGACCCGGATGAAATGCCGGTAATAACCGGGATAGAACCCGACACCGGCACGATAAACGGGGGTACTCCCGTAACCATATACGGTAAAAACTTTGACTACGACTCCGGCTATATCAGGCTTACGGTAACCATTGACGGTGCCGCCGCCGAGGTTTTGAGCGTAAAAAACACCGGCGACGTGATAGAGATAATAACTCCCCCCGGCGTTGAAGGGTACAGGCCGGTCCAGGTAATAAACGAAGACGGGTCGATGTACACGCTTTTGGACGGGTTTTACTATACACGGATAAGCAGCTCACCGGTCATCGACTGGATAGCGCCCGACTTTGGCGGTGCGGGGATTCAGGCACTAATAATGGGGCAGGACTTTCGCGTTGCAGAACCGGAATCCGAGCTGTTGCACAGAAAGCTGGGCACAAGGGTGCTGCTTGACGGTGTAGATATAAACGATTACGTGCTGGATGAAAACGGTGCAATCCAGGTGGACGAAGAAGGTGAAATAATCTTTGAAGAGGACGGCAGAAGGACCTATGTTTTGGACGAATACACCATAAAAATAACAATACCGCCGGGCCTTTTGAAGGGCTTAAAGGACGTAACCGTAATAAACCCGGATACCGCCACCTATACGCTGGAAGACGGTTTTGATTACCTTATCCCGGACAGCAGCCCGGTAATAACCGGTATAGACCCCACCGAAGGCTCGGTGGCCGGCGGTACCGTGGTTACCATAGAAGGCAGCGACTTCAGGGAAGGCGCGAGGGTGTTCTTTGGCGGCTATGAAGCGGCAAACGTATCGGTCAGCGGCGCCGGTGACAGGATACTGGCCACAACACCGCAGTATTTTATCAGAACACCCGGTGCGCACAGCGAGGACGTTGACGTAACGGTGGTCAACTACGACGGCGGGTTTTACATTTACTCGGAGGACGGTGGTTTCACCTACAGGATACCCGACAGCGACCCGTTCATAACAAGCATAGAACCGGACTGGGGCAGCACCGCCGGCGGCGATTCGGTGATAATCCGGGGCGGCGACTTCCGGCGCGTGGATACCGACGACGACGGGGTACCGGACAGGCTGCCTGCGGTATATTTCGGCGGCAGGGAAGCAGCCGGTGTAAGCTGGGGCAGCTACAACATGCTTGTGGCCGAGACACCTTCCTACCCCGACGAGGGCAGGGTGGACGTAAGCGT
>CAZGUG010000023.1:0-29119 GCA_964529035.1 uncultured Clostridium sp. | reverse complement strand
ATAAGGGATACCAGGCTGTAAATTAAAAGTATCGAAATCCCAACCACCCACAGTATTGCACCAATATTAACCCAAATTTGCATTGGGTTTACACTACCATGTACGGTTCCCGCCGGAAGAGACGAGTTGACAATATAATCAACGCCTGGTATTCCTGTATCCACCTGGGGAACATTGGTATATAAAATATCGCTTGAGATTGGCTCCGGGTTAACAGGAATAAGGCTTATCATGCTTTCAAAAGAAATCGGGAATAGAAGCCTTAGTAATGCCACAGCCCATAGAGAATAAGAAAAGATTTTTGGGGCTTTCTTCAAAAATAGCCTTGCCGCCAGCACAAACACTATGACTATACCGCCAATGTAACTCATATTGAGAACCTGTAAAAACATCTTTTCTAACATATCTAATCCTCCCTATACCCGTCAATCAAACGCTTTATCTCCCGGATTTCCCTGTCGCTCAGCTTTTTACGGTGCGTAAAGGCCGCAATAAATCTCGGAAGTGAACCTTCAAAGGATTCTTCAAGGAATTTCTCGCCCCGTAGCGCCAAAAACTCATCCCTCGACATCAACGAAATGACCGTTCCATTTTTATTCTTAAATATTTCCCTGTCGCAAAGTCGCCTGAGCATTGTGTAAGTTGTTGTCCGTTTCCAGTCAAACTCCTGGGCACATAGTTCAGTAAGCTCTCGAGAAGTTACCGGTTCATGTTGCCAGATTAAATCTGCAAACTTTTGTTCCATTTCACCCAGTTTATGTTTTTTCATAACCATGCACCTCCTGTCTAATATTATTAGACGATAATAGTCTAACATCATTAGACAGGTATGTCAAGTGATTCGGACAATACAAAAGGGCACCGCTTTTTTAACTGATATGTAACAGTCCCCTAATTTATATTCTAATCTAGCACTTACTTCGCTTGGTCCTTGTTGATAATGGCTGCCTGGGCGGCTGTCAGCCTTGCGATCAAAGATTCCACAATCAGATTCATGGGTTTTTAGTTTGAGAAGGCTATAGAATCTTGCTTGTAATTACCGGTTCCTTTCACTTAATGCCAAACATGGTGTTTCGTGTTATTTTATCGCAAACAAGACGCGGAAAACCTGCGGTATATTCGGTACCTTTTTTGCTGTAGAACAGACCGCTGCTGATAATCTGCTTGTCATCCGCTTTTGTTTCTCCTGAAATCAGGATGCCGTCCTGCCAGACTGGCCGCCCTCCTTTCCATGTGAAATATTGCATGACATATACCACATTTCCCGGCATCTCGATATAGACCGTAGTGGCCTCAATATTTTTTTTGCCCGGTTCATAAGTATGGGTGATTTGTGTGTAGTTTCCAAAGCCTTCCTGGTGCTCAACTCTCTTTGCATCAAACATCAGAAACTTACTAAATGATTCCACATTCACAGCATCACTTAGCATTGTCACGTCTTCATTGCTGAGATATCGCAGGGCTTCAGCCGGAAACTCCATGTCAAGCAGATGTTGCCTTGCTTCAGTGGTTTCCGGCAGAGAATACTCTTGTGGTTCCAATTGCAAGTGGTTGTAAAAGGCACTGCATATTATCACAGTTGCCAGTGCAACAAGAAAATACGTCCATCCGAATATTTGATTGCTGATACTGACCGGTGCGTTGGTCAGAACGTATCCCGTATCGTCCAATTGGTCCCCTATTAGAAACAATGATCGTACAATAAAAATATAGCATATCATCATAGGGATAAAGAACAACCAACTATTACCGCACCGATAGTGAACTCCTGATAGCCCTCATTGTTTAGGGGCGTAGAGACCGAGACCAGGTCTCCTAGTTGTAAAAACAGTTTCAAGATGGAAAGCACCCATACAATCTTAAAATATTTATTCTCGTTTCTTAGGCTGCGAAAGCCGAGAAAAATCAGTATAACACCTATAGTAGGCAGAATATACTGCAGGTGCAGAAAAGCCAGACGCCATGTTGTTATGATAAAGCCCCAAGTGATAAAACCAATGGGTTTGCTCCACGGATTTATCTTACGGATTTCCGGTTCCGGCGGGGTCACATCACTGAGCTGGTCAATCATCTGTTGATCAAAATCGAAATCTTTTTCGCTCATCTGAAATCACCTCCCAATTTCTTCTGCAGCTTTTTTCGCAGGCGATATAATGCATCAGCCCCGAATATTGTTGTTGCATGAGCATTAGACCTTTGTCCTTTTGGAATCTTATTAGTTCAATAATCTTTTCATCCACAGGTTCACTTCCTCCATCATCTAACCTGTTATACAAGTGAATTTGTAGAATCCCACGGAATATTTTGCTTTAAGTTAAATAAAAAAGGGTACTGCCTCTTAAAATCATTTATAAGACAATACCCCTGCTTCAGTCTTGATACACAAGTCTTTAAAATCATTAACCAATCGTTTTAACCTTACTTCGATTGGTCTTTGTTGCGTATCACCGCCTGGGCGGCGGCAAGCCGTGCAATGGGAACCCTGAAAGGCGAACAGGATACATAGTCAAGCCCTACCCTGTGGAAGAAATCTATTGAAGACGGCTCGCCGCCGTGTTCGCCGCATATGCCCATCTTTATTTCCGGCCTTGTCTTCCTTCCCAGTTCCACCGCTATCTCCACCAGCTTGCCCACACCCGCCTGGTCAAGCTTCTGAAATGGGTCAGCTTCCAATATTCCCTTGTTTTTGTATTCTTCCAGGAATTTTCCCGAATCGTCCCTGGAAAAGCCCATGGCCATTTGGGTCAAATCGTTGGTGCCGAAGGAGAAGAACTGGGCTTCCTCCGCCACCTCGTCTGCGGTTATGGCGGCCCTGGGCACTTCTATCATCGTGCCGGTAAGGTATCCAAGTTCCATGCCGTGCTTCTTTATTATTTCATCGGCGGTTTTCACTATAAGGTCTTTCAGGTATTTAAACTCGGCAACGCTGCCTATCAGTGGAACCATAATCTCGGGTTTTACCTCGATGCTGTCCTCCCGCGCCACCTCTATGGCAGCTTCAATAATTGCCGTTGTCTGCATTACCGCTATCTCCGGGAAGGTTATGGCAAGCCGGCAGCCCCTATGCCCCAGCATGGGGTTAAACTCTTCCAGATCCCCTATAATACTTTTTATCTCTCTGACTTCCATGTTCATATCCTCCGCCAGGGCCTTGATATCCTTTTCTTCCTTCGGAAGGAATTCATGCAGCGGCGGGTCCAGAAGCCTTATGGTTACCGGTCTTCCGTCCATGGCCCTGTATATTCCCTTGAAATCTTCCTTCTGCATGGGCATCAACCTGTCTAGGGCTTTTTTACGCCGCTCGGTGGTGGTTGACAGTATCATCTCCCTGACAACCGGTATCCTGTCCTCTTCAAAGAACATGTGCTCGGTTCTGCACAGGCCTATGCCTTCGGCGCCGAACCGCACCGCCGTGGCGGAATCCTTTGGATTGTCCGCGTTGGTCCTTACCTTCAAAGTCCGAGTTTCGTCGGCCCAGCCCATCAGCGTGGCGAAGCTGCCGGACAGCTCAGGTTCGGTTGTAGGGATACTGCCCAAATAAACCCTGCCGGTGCTTCCGTCCAGCGATATAAATTCTCCCTCGTTAACCGTCGTTCCCTTTACGGTAAATTTCTTTTCTCTTTCCTCCACCCTGATTTCTCCACAGCCGGCGACACAGCATTTGCCCATGCCCCGGGCCACCACCGCCGCATGGGACGTCATTCCGCCCCGGGAGGTAAGAATACCCGCCGCGGCGTTCATACCTTCTATATCCTCCGGCGATGTCTCCTGCCTTACCAGGATTACCTTGCTGCCGCCCTGGGCAGCCTTAACCGCTTCTTCGGCGGTGAAATACACCGCTCCGGTAGCAGCCCCCGGCGATGCCGGCAGACCCTGGGCCAAAAGCCTGGCGGTCTCCAGTACCCTTATATCAAAATTCGGGTGCAGCAGCTGGTCAAGCTGTCCCGGTTCTATCCGCATAAGCGCCTCTTGTTTTGTGATAAGTCCCTCTTGGACCAGGTCCACCGCCACTTTAATGGCAGCAGCAGCGGTCCTTTTACCGGTACGGGTCTGCAGCATGTACAGTTTACCCTTTTCGATAGTAAACTCAATATCCTGCATGTCACTGTAGTGCTGTTCCAAACGCACGGCAATATCTTCAAACTGTTTGTGTATTTCGGGGAATACCTCTTTCATCTGGCTTATGGGTTTCGGTGTCCTGATACCGGCAACCACGTCTTCGCCCTGGGCATTTAGCAGGAATTCGCCAAACAGGGCTTTCTCTCCGGTGGCGGGGTTGCGGGTAAAGGCCACTCCTGTCCCGGATGTGTCCCCCATGTTCCCGAACACCATCGACTGAACATTCACCGCGGTTCCGAGATGGTGTGGAATATTGTTAATATTCCTGTAGGTTTTGGCCCTTGGGTTATTCCATGACCTAAATACCGCCTTAACCGCAAGCAGAAGCTGCTGCTCGGGGTCCTGCGGAAAATCGCTGTTCATCTCAAGCCTGTACAACTGCTTGTACTTTTTAACTGTTTCCTTGAGGTCGGCGGCGTCCAGGCCGGTATCGTATTCGGTCCCCCTGCTCTTCTTCATGTCGTCAAGTATGCTTTCAAACTTATATTTTTCTATGTGGCATACAACGTCTCCGAACATCTGGATAAACCTTCTGTAGCTGTCGTATGCAAACCTTTCGTTTTGTGTTGACGCGGCAAGCCCTGTCACGGTATCGTCGTTCAGGCCCAGGTTTAGAATAGTATCCATCATTCCGGGCATTGATATTACCGAACCCGAACGCACCGAAACCAATAACGGGTTTTGCTTATCTCCGAATTTTTTGCCTGTAATATCTTCAAGCCTATGTAGATCGTCCGACAGTTCATCCACCAGTTCTTCGGGCAGCCGGTTCTCCCACTGGTAGTAGTACCTGTTGCAGGCTTCGGTGGTAACTGTGAACCCCGGCGGTACCGGAAGGCCTATCCTGGTCATCTCTGCCAGGTTGGCGCCCTTGCCACCCAAAAGCCCCTTCATGCCGGCGTTTCCTTCCTGAAACATATAAACGTACTTGCCCATCCTCTATGCCTCCTTTATCAATTGAATTACTTTACTGGCCGTTTCTTCCACAGCCTTTTGTGACACATCTATAACAGTACAGCCCAGCTTTTTGAACAGCGCATCGGCGTGCTCCAGTTCCACCAATATCCGCTCCAGATTTGCATAATTGGCGCTGTCATTAAGCCCCAGGGTTTTGAGCCTTTCTCTCCTAATCTGGTTCAGCTTTTCCGGGTTTGCCGTAAGCCCTATTATTCTCCTGTTTGAAATCTGGAACAGCTCATCCGGCGGCGCCACTTCCGGAACCAGCGGTACGTTGGCCACCCTGTAGTTCTTATGTGCCAGGTACATGCTGAGGGGTGTTTTTGATGTCCTGGACACCCCTATCAGCACAACATCCGCATTCAGTATCCCCTTTGGGTCCTTTCCATCGTCGTACTTCACTGCAAACTCCACCGCGTCCACCCTTTTGAAATACTGCTCATCAAGCCTGTAAATAAGGCCCGCTTCCAGCTTGGGATTTGTCGGAGCAACCTTTTTCAGCGCATCCATCAGCGGCCCCAATATATCCACCTTAAGGATCCCGTATTTATCGCATTCTTCCTCCAGCGTTTTTTTGAGCTCTTCCACCACCAGGGTATATACTACTATACATTTGCAGTCCTTGGCTTCCTGGACAATGCGCTGTATCTGGGATACGTCTGTCACCAAGGATTCCTTCCTTATTTCGGTTATATCCGAATTGAACTGAATGGCAACGGCTCTTACAACCTTTTCTGCTGTTTCCCCTATTGAATCCGATACAATAAAAATTTTTGGCCCGTTATCCATCATCCCATTACATTCCTCCCATTCTATTCTTTGAGCATTTCATGTATTACCATTATTATACCGGTTTTGGATACCCTACCGGTAATTTTCAACCTTTCCCTGCCTTCCCGGTCCACAGCCTTTTCGGTTACCGGTATACAGTCAACCTGGTGCTCCACCATTTTGGCTATGGCCTTTGCCATGGTTTCATCGTCTTCCAGCGTGACAACATTGGGCATTCTTGTCATCACTATACTTATGGGCATCCTGTCCAGGTCTTTCTTGCCTATGGCATGCTTGATGAAATCCTTCCTGGACACTATGCCCGCCAGGTACCCTTCCGACTGCGCAAAGATGGTCCCCACGTCCTCCAGGAATAGATTCACAATGCAGTCATAAACACTGGTTTCCACATCAACTACCACAGGCCGTGTTTTTATATCCCTTACTAATATGTTGTTTATGAAATCGGCTATCATGTTGGTGGGAATTCGGCCGGTTACGGAATATCCTACCTTGGGCCTTGCTTCAAGTATCCCCGTCATGGTAAGGATGGTAAGATCCGACCTTAATGCGGCGCGGGTGAGGCTTAACCTTTCGGCAATCTGCTCGCTGGTTATCGGTTGTTGGGCCTTTACTATTTCCACTATTTGGTTCTGCCTGTCGGATAGTCTGATGACCGTCACCCCCCTTTTTTATACATAACACACACTATATAGTATACAACAATCAAGTCCAATGTGCTACATTATTTATTTTTTTAACATTTTTCCTTATGCATCTTATCAGTCAACTGTTAAAACTTCACCGAATAATATGTACCGGAAAACAAAGAAGGGAGGTTTGACAATGAACGGCTTTAAGGATTTATATCTCGGGCAAAACCCGTATCGAATGATAGCCATGCAGGACGATGCCGATTACAGATACATGCTGGATATGTACCCGCAGGCATGCCGCACCATTTACCGGTACTCATCGGAAGAGATAATGCGCAGGGAAAACATGGGCCAGCTGCAGGACAATATATACCCTTCCGGGATTGTAATCGACGAAATGGTGGGCAGCGTGTACGACAGATGCAGCCATGAACTCCTCGGCGGTATGGACGACGGCAGACAGCTGTATGCCGACAGGCAGGGCATATTAAGGGACCTTGTGGCGGTAATACTGCTTGCCGAGCTGTTTGGCAGGAGGCGCCGGCGCAGACGACGCTTTTTTACAGGGTTTTAAGCATAAAAAGTCTCCGCCGAAGCGGAGACTTTTTATTTAATATGCCAATCTTTCCCTTAGGCAGCTTTCCAGTTCATCCATGTTTATCCTTTCCTGCTCCATGGTGTCCCTGTCCCTTACGGTAACGGAATTATCGTCCGGGCTTTCGAAGTCATAGGTTATGCAAAGGGGCGTCCCAATCTCGTCATGCCTTCTGTACCGTTTACCTATGCTGCCCGCTTCGTCATATTCCACGACAAACTCTTTCTGAAGCCTTGTGTACAGCTCAAAGGTCTGATCCCCAAGTTTCTTGGAAAGGGGTAGCACCGCAGCCTTCACCGGCGCAAGGGCGGGGTGCAGCCTCAACACCGTCCTTGTATCCCCGTTCTCAAGCTCCTCTTCATTATAGGCGTCGGCGAGGAATGCCAGCAGTACCCTGTCCACACCCAGCGACGGCTCTATGCAGTAGGGTATATATTTTTCGCCGGTAAACGGATCGATATACGAAAAATCTTCCCCCGAATGCTCCATGTGCTGCTTTAAGTCATAGTCGGTACGGTCGGCTATACCCCACAGTTCACCCCAGCCGAACGGGAATTTGTATTCTATGTCGGTGGTGGCATTGCTGTAATGGGACAGCTCTTCGGGGCTGTGATCCCGCAGCCTGAAGTTTGCTCTGTTCATGCCCAGCTCGATAAGCCAGTCCTTGCAGAAATCCTTCCAGTAACCAAACCATTTCAGGTCATCACCGGGGGCACAGAAAAATTCCAGTTCCATCTGTTCAAACTCCCTTGTCCTGAATATGAAATTGCCCGGCGTAATCTCGTTCCTGAATGCCTTGCCTATCTGCGCTATCCCGAAGGGTATCTTCTTCCTTGAACTCCTTATAACATTTTTGAAGTTTACAAATATCCCCTGGGCGGTTTCGGGCCTTAAGTAAATCTCGGCCCTGGAATCCTCCGTAACCCCCTGGTAGGTCTTGAACATCAGGTTGAACTGCCTTATACCGGTGAAATCCTGCTCGCCGCATTCGGGGCATTTTATGTCCTTTTCCCTGATAAATTCCTCCATCCTGCCGTTATCCCAACCATCGGCGGACACTTCCTCCCCCGCTTCCCTGAAATAATCCTCTATCAGCTTATCCGCCCTGAACCTGGATTTACATTTTTTGCAGTCCATAAGGGGATCGTTGAAACTTCCCACATGACCCGACGCCACCCAGGTCTGCGGGTTCATAAGTATGGAAGCATCAAGCCCCACATTGTGCCTGCTTTCCTGTACAAATTTTTTCCACCAGGCCCTTTTAATATTTTTTTTCAATTCAACTCCCACCGGTCCGTAGTCCCAGGTGTTGGCCAGGCCGCCGTATATTTCGGAACCCGGGAATATGATACCCCTTGTCTTGCACAGGGATACCAGTTTTTCCATGGTAAACTCCCTAGTCATTTGTCACCCTCCTTAAGTTTGATATAAATAAAAAGCTCCCGCGTCCCCACATAGGGACGAAAGAGCCAATCTTCCGCGGTTCCACCCTAATTGGTACAACAAGTACCCTCTTTAACAGCAACTGCTCCGCAGCGCCCTTCGCCGGTCTGTTGTCCCGGGCTTTCACCGTCCCCGGCTCGCTTTGCCAAAAATAGCCGGCTACTCCTCTGCTTCACGGCATCCTTTTCATAATTATATTTTAGTCTACAGAATAATTTTTGTTTTGTCAATCCTTTTGCTCTTCGGGGTCGTTTCCCTTACCCTTTCTTTTCCTTTTGCCCACAATGTCCTTGGCATCGTCCGCCAGGTCCTCGAATATCACCTTCGCTTCGCCGGCTTTTTTGCCTACAATTTCGCTTAGGTTAATAACTTCCCTGTTGGGCTTTTCAATCTCGACGGTAGTCTTTGAAATGGCAGCCACCACCGCACCCAGCGCCGCCAGCTGCGGCGCGATTACGGTGCCTATCGCACCGGCGGTTACCGGTATATCCATAATGATGTTCCCGTCCTTTTTCACCCTGATTCTGGTTATGTTGCCCTGCTTTATTAGCTCCCTGATGCGTTCAATCATCTCATTGCCCGCCGTCGAGAAGTTCTGGGTCCATTTTTCGCCCTTTTTGGTTTCTTCAAGAAATACCAGAGTTTCAACCACATCCCCGTCACATTTTTCCAGGGCTTCCTTTGCTTCTTTGTATGACAATCCGGTCCGTTCCCTTATTATGTCTATCTTTTCCAGGGTAATCTCCATTCATTTAACCTCCTTATCATATTTTTTTATATTGTCCAAAAACTTGTTTGCAGAAAAATTCTTTTCGATATGTACCGCCACAAAGGCCCGCATAATTTTCTCGAGCTCCTTAAGTATATGCCCTTTTACCTTTATACAGTCCAGTTTCCCAAGCTTCCACTTCAGCATAACTTTCATAACTTCTATGGTATCCGGGCTTATCCTGTATCCATAGGGGTCGGTTTTCTCACATTCCCCGCACAGTATGCCCCCCGAAACCGGGCTGAAATACGAGGAAGCCCTGTTGGCACCGCAGTTTGTACAATGGCCCAGCCGTGGTTTGAAACCCGAAAGTGCCAGTATCTTCAGTTCCGCGGCCCTTGTAAGAATATTGGAATCCGTGCCGCCTTCGGTAAACATGTCAAGGGAGTCCACCAATACGTCCAGTAGCCTGCCGGGCGGCTCTTCCGGTTGCACGACGGCATTGGCAAGTTCAATCAGGTATGTACAGCTGCACAGCTTTATCAGGTCGTTCCTTATCCGGTGGAATGTATTTATTATATCCACCTCATTCATGTAATACCAGCTTTTCCCTTTGAACAAAACAAAATCACCATAGCAAAAAAGCTGGGTACCCGCCATCAGCTTGCTTTTTGTCCTGCGGGCGCCCTTTGCCATGACCTGAATTTTGCCGAACCTGTCGGACAGAAGAGTTAGAATTTTGTCCCCCTCTCCGAAATTAACCGCCTTTGTTACCAGCCCGCGCGTTCTTGTAAGCATTATATTCCATCCTCTTTATCCCGTTTTATCCATCCTGTCGCGGTCCCCGTCCATCCGCTGCCTTTTATATATGTCCCTGTACTTTATATATTCAAGGTAGTATGCCATATCTCCCGTTTCTTCAAAGGCTTTCCAGATAAAATCAAGTAGCATTTTTGTGACCCTCCATTATATAGGTTGTATTATCTTTAACGGTTATTTTCCCCCGTTCGAAAAAACCGTATACCGGTAATTATATGCCATATATGGAAGGTGTCATTGTTGGTAGCCGAACAGTTTCAAAGACCCGGCGGTGTCCCGCCAGTCCTTCTTGACCTTAACCCACAGTTCGAGAAATACCCTGCAGCCCAAAAAACTTTCTATGTCGGCCCTGGCAAGGGTTCCGATTTTTTTAAGCATGCTGCCGCCTTTGCCTATGATTATCCTTTTATGGGATTGTTTTTCACAATAAATGTTTGCCTGTATTTTCACCAGGTTGGATTTGTCATTTTCGTCAACCGCCTCCACATCCACTGCTATACCGTGGGGCACTTCCTGTTCCAGTAAAAGCAGCGCCTTTTCGCGGATTATTTCCGCTATAAGAAATCTCTCGGGCTGATCGGTAACCATGTCCGCCGGGAAATACTGCGGCCCTTCCGGAAGCTTTTCGACTATGGCGCCCCTCAGTATGTTTAGGTTGTCTCCCCTGGTTGCCGAAATGGGTATCACATCCTCAAAGCGCCTCCTTGACATATATTTCTCCATAAGCCGGTCCACCGTATCCCTGTCCGAAAGGTCTATTTTATTAATCGCCAGTATCACCGGCGTTTTGACATTCTCCAGCATTTCCAGTATATATATATCCCCCCTGCCAATTCCGGCCCCTGCTTCTGTTACGTGCACCACCACATCCACCTCGTTAAGGGCCGACCGGGCAGTGGCCAGCATAAACTCACCCAGCTTGTTTTTGGGCTTATGTATACCCGGGGTATCCAGAAATGCCAGCTGAAAATCGTCGGTGGTATATATAGCCCTGATACTGTTTCTGGTTGTCTGGGGTTTTGAAGAAATTATCGATATCTTCTCTCCCATCATTGCGTTCAAAAGCGTTGACTTGCCTACGTTAGGTCTTCCTATTATGGCTGCAAAGCCCGACCTGTACCCGGTATTCATACCTTCGCCTCCAAAAATTCCTTGTCTTTTATTATTCTATAACCTGGTGCCTTTTTGTATTCTTTTTTTCATTCCTGGCACATATCTTCTTCGGTAAAGGCAAAGGGCAAAAGTTCGGCCACAGTGTGAACCCTTATTTCGCCGGTTTTTTTGCCGGTTACAATCTTAATACCCAGCCCGAATTCGGCCAAAAACTGGCGACAGATACCGCAGGGAAAGGATCCTTCTTCGGCATCGCTGCTGACCGCTATAGCTTCAAATTCCCTGTACCCCTCGGATACCGCCTTTACCACCGCTGTGCGCTCGGCGCATATGGTGGCGCCATAGGATGCGCTTTCTACGTTTGTCCCGGTGAAAACCTTTCCTTCGGAAGTAACAAGGGCGGCCCCTACCCGAAAACCGGAATAGGGCGAATAGGAATTCCTTTTGGCTTCTTCGGCCTGTGCCATAAGCTTTCTGTAATCCATGGATAAATCCCTCCTATTCAAAGGTTACGCTACCAAGGGCAGGCACAACCTGTATCCAGGTTTTGCCCGGGTTTAACCTTACCCGGGTCCCGTCTTCATGATAGAACTTTGTGGGAGACCTTCTGTCAGCCTTTTCCCAGGTAACGGGTACATATGAGCCGTTGGTGATGTATATCCCCTTTCCGCTACCTACCAGGTTTATATTTCTTCTACCCTCGCTGTCGACCACTTTATGTCCCGCCTCCTGTACAATTACGTTTTTGGCCTGAAGCTGACAATCGGTATTGTTTTCGTCCACATGGGGCTTGTCCATCACATATCTCATATATACCCCGTCCCTGTCCGAATACTCGTAGGATACCCGGTAGTTCTGCAGGTATTTCACAACCACTTTTCCGGCCCCTTCTCCCTCAAGGTCGGTATCCTCATGGTTGAATATGTGTACCTGCGTACCCTCGGTTTTATTATACCCCCTGTCGTCGACCGAAGCCTGTATCCTGTCCAGGGATGTATACACATTATGGGGCTCTCTTCTGTGCTTCGCCCTCCAGTACAGCGGTGCACCCATAATCATTGCGTTGAATGAGGGAATTTTCAGCCTTGCTATATCGTCCCAGGCCTCGGGGCTGCCCCCTGCATGAAGGTATATCGCATTGTATTCCATCGACTTGTCTATGTAATAATACCTGGCGCTCCTTACCGGCCCCACCAGCTGGTCACCGCCGTGCATATAAATCGCTAAGTACCTGGTTATATTTCCCTCGGCCAGTATCTCATACACCACTTCCGCCTGCTCCAGTCCGGCCTGGGGCCGGGCCGCCGGGTGATTGTCCAGCATCACCGCAACGGGTCTTATGTACAGGCTGGAACGTTCTATCATTTCCCCTCCCAGCGGGCAGGATACGGCGTCCAGGAATACTTCCGGTTTAATGGCTTCTTCATCCGCCGCTTGGGCTTTTGCTTCATCGGCCGGGGCATTCCCCGGCTCCGTCTGCGGCGGCTCGGACCTGTTGCAGGATGTCGCCGCAATAATAAGAATGATTAACACAACAGCTGCCATATTCTTTTTTTTCATGTAGGGACCTTCCTTCCTGATGTATGTATTGGCTTTGCCGATCTTTTCTCTAGAAAAACAGTTGAAACACAAGCACCGTTATGATAATACCCAGCACAGCGCCAATTACCGTTTCAAAGGTACTGTGTATTTTTGTCTCTATCCTGCTCTGCATAACCATAAGCCCCAGGATAAGGGTTAGCGTTGTAACCAGCATGTTCTGTGAGATAAATGCCACCGCCGTTACCACGCTAAAGGCTGCGGCGGCATGGCCGCTGGGCATCCCTCCCCTAAGGGGCGTGCCCTTTCCCTTAAGGGCTTTAACCACTATTACCGTTAGTATCACCAGCAGCAGGCTGATAAAGGTGGTATGGACCGAAGACTGCCGCACCCGTTTTAAGACCAGCAGCGTAACCGGGTTAAGTCTGTCAAAAAAAAGAACATAGGCCACCACCAGTGCATTCACCGCCGATATCAGCACCGCCCCCGCCGCCACGTTTTTGGCGGTCTTTGCAAGGGGATGAAAGGTATGTACCGTAAGGTCTATGGCAGCTTCTATTGAAGTATTAATCATCTCGGTTACCAGAACCAGGGTTATGGTGAAGAATAGCAGCAGCAGTTCCAGCCTGTTCAAATCCGCAAAAAGACTTAAACCCATTACTGCTATGGCCAGGGCAAAATGTATTTTCATATTTCTCTGGGTTCTCAATGCATGAATAACGCCGGCTATAGCATAATTGAAACTGTCAATCAGCTTGCGTCCCTTCAACAGCTATACCTCCCGTCAGCCGCGGGTTAAACCCAAATCCGTGAGTATTTCCTCTTCCCGGCTGCGCATTATCCGTGTATCACCGGCTTCCCTGTGGTCATACCCCAGCAAATGCAGGGCACCGTGCAGCACAAGATACGCAAGTTCCCTTTCAACCGAGTGGCCGTATTCTTCTGCCTGATCCACGGCCTTTGGCACCGAAACTACTATATCGCCCATTAGGGCCTCTCCGTCCTCGTTCGTATCTATAAACTCTTCATCCTCCAGCAGGGCAAAGGACAGAACATCGGTAACGGTGTCGGTATCCCTGTATTCCCTGTTGAGCGCCGTAATGGTTTCATTGTCCACCAGCACGACGCCCACCTCGTACCCGTAGGGAAAACGCTCCCTTACAAAGGCCGCGTCCACCACTTTTTTCATAATGGTTATCATACCGCTGTCAACCGCTATACTGTTTTGCCTGTTTTCTATCAGAACCGTCATTTGTTTTTCCGCCCTTCATTTCCTTCTCAAGGTCCGGGTATTCTATCCTCTGATGAAAAATACCGGTCAGTATATCAAGAAAAGCGTCTGCTATTATATCCAAATCTTTCAGGGTTAAATCGCTCTCGTCCAGCTGTCCGCTTTCCAGTTTCTCCCTGACTATCTTTCTTATGGTGCCCTCAATTTTACCCGGCGAATGTTCCGCCATTGACCTTACCGCCGCTTCCACCGAGTCCGCCAGCAGTACTATCGCCGCTTCCCTGGTCTGGGGTTTGGGCCCTTCGTACCTGAAACTGTCCATATCAACCTTTCCGTTGTTTTCGCCCTGTTTAGCCTTATGGTAAAAGTATGCAACCACCGAATCACCGTGATGCTGTTTTATTATGTCCACAATATCCCCGGGTATCTTATGCTGTTTTGCAAGTTCCACCCCGTCCTTGACATGGGAAGTAATTATCAAAGTGCTGAGACTGGGAGTTATCTTATCATGGGGATTGTCCGAGGCAATCTGGTTTTCAGTAAAGAAGTAGGGCCGTTTTATTTTGCCTATATCATGGTAATATGCGCCCACCCTTGCCAGCAGCGAATTTGCACCAATTTTCTGTGCCGCATGCTCCGCAAGGTTACCCACAATAACACTGTGATGATATGTCCCCGGAGCCTCCATCAGCAGCTTTTTTAAAAGGGGCTGGTTGGGGTTTGACAGTTCCAGCAGCTTAAGCGGCGTAATAATATCGAACAGGTTCTCCCAGGCAGGTAGCGTACCTATGGCAAACACCGCCACAAGTCCGCCGTTTAAAAGCCCCCACAGGCTCTGTTTTACAACCTCCAGCCCGCCGCTGCCCGCGATAAGCCCCAAGCAGATTATCACCAAAGTGTTGCTTATACCCACAAGCAGACCCGAAACAAGTAAATCCCTTCTCTGCTGCGAAACCATCGTGATAAGCGCTCCCACTATACCGCCTATTATGGCCAAAAACAGGACCACGGTACTGTTCTCGGCTATAAGTGCCACAAGCAAAGCCACCGGAATGCTTATCATAACACCCAGCTTTGCGTCCAGAAGTATTGTAATGAGTATCGAAACTGCAGCCACCGGTGCAAGGTATGCCGAAATCACATTTGCTCCCAGGCTGATAAACAGTACAAGGATGGTTATAACGCCGATCAGCATAAGGCTGCTTCTGTTATAGTATATACCGGGATGGAAATATTTTATATACAGCACCGTTAAAAGCCCCAGCAGGAATATAAGCAGTGAATATCCCGCCAGCAGCTTATAGTCAACGACACCCTGTTTCAGTATCCCCGATGTGCTCAGCAGCTCAATCTGTTCCGGTGTGACCGTATCACCCCGGTTTATTATATTTTGACCTTTCCTGATTATAACAGGCTCCACACGGTCTAACGCAGCTTCAATATCCCTGTTGGTTTCTTCAATGTTGGGAAGCATATTGGGACGTATAACCTTGCTTGCAATACCAACCCCCAGCTCCTTTGCCGACTGCATCATCTGCTGTTTTTCAAAAAATTCCTCGGTTTCCCTACCTGCCCGTTCAAGGGCATCGGGAGTAACCCCGACGCTCATAATCTGGTTTGTCACGTCCAGCACATTCTGCCGCAGTCCTTCCAACTGCTCATCCTGTATGCTTAAGGCCACACCCAGGTCGGTATCCTCCAGGTCAAGCGGCGTTTCTTCCCTAAGCCTGTCCAGTTTTTCCTGTATCGAAAGGTCCTCGTCTTCCCTTACTTCGGATACTTTGTCAAAGAACTGTTCTATCCTGTTTTTTATCTCTACCGGAATGGTATGGTCCCTTCTGTAGATTGTGTTTACCGATTCCCGCGCCTGTTCCATTAGCTTCTCGGTTGCCGCCCTGTCCACTATATCCTTCGGAGCCGATATGTCCACACCGGCAATATCTCCCGCTTCAAGGGAATATCTTTCGGGCATGACCACCGACAGAACAAGAAAAAGAATCAAAAAATACACCGTCAGTGCCATTATTACCCTTAAAACTCTGTCTCCCGGTTTCACCCTGAAAACCGGCAGTTTGCCCATCCTTTTGAAAAAACTGCGTAGTTTCGCCATTTGAAATGACCCCCTGACCCCTTATACCGCCTACTGCTTGCCTTTATTTCTTGTATGATGCCTGTCGTAGGCGAGGATTATCTTCTGTACTATATTGTGCCTTACCACATCCTTTTCGGTAAGGTTGATTATATCAATACCCTTTATCCCATGCAATATTTTTGTTGCTTCAATAAGCCCCGAACTTTTACCGGTGGGCAGGTCAATCTGGGTAATGTCCCCGGTTACCACAATCTTGGACCCGAACCCCATGCGTGTCAAAAACATCTTCATCTGCTCCGGAGTGGTATTCTGGGCTTCGTCCAATATTATATACGAATCGTCCAGGGTCCGGCCCCTCATATATGCCAGCGGCGCCACTTCTATAATACCGCGTTCCCGGTATTTTAGGTAACTCTCCCCGCCCAGTATATCATACAGTGCATCGTAAAGCGGCCGCAGGTAGGGATCAACCTTGTCCTGCAAATCGCCGGGAAGAAAGCCCAGCTTTTCTCCCGCTTCCACCGCCGGTCGGGTAAGGATGATCCTGGAGACTTCCCTGTTCCTCATGGCCCTCACCGCCATGGCAATGGCCAGGTATGTTTTGCCGGTACCGGCGGGGCCGATTGAGAACACAATGTCGCATTTTCTCATGGCTTCTATATACGTTTTTTGACCCAGGGTTTTGCTTTTTATCTGCTTACCCTTGTGGGTAAGGCATATCACTTCATTGGCAAGGTCCTTTATTTTTTCTTCCTGGCCCGCCATTACAAGTCCTATGGCATAGTTTATGCTCTGGGTACTTAACTGTTCTCCCCTTTTGAGCATACCAATCAGATTGCCAATAAGTTTTTCGGCCAGTCCTACCCTGTCACCGCCGCCTTTAATCCTCAGTTCGTTTTCCCTGGCAACTATTTCCACCCCAAGGGCTTCCTCGATAATCTTAATATTCTCATCGTAATTGCCGAACAGCTCCATGGTATACTGGAAATTTTCTATCTTTACGCTGCTTTCACTGTAATCGTTATTCAACCTCAATCCTCCCCGTGTTTAATTCAATCCTTTCTTCCATACCAATATCTTCAAGGGCTTCAAACACAACTTCCACCCTTATTCTGCTGTTATCCGCCGGATAATATTTAACCTTTTCGTCCACCACTTGTGCATCCTCCGACAGGACCCCGGCCAGCCTTTCGCGTATCCTGTCCGCCGCAAGCCGTACCGCGGTCTCCTCGGTCAGTATATCTTCTATGACATTCACCTCGTAACAATTTTCAATTATTAATTCTACTGGCAGAGAGATATTCCTCCATTCAACCAGCCTGTTGATGTTCACCGTACTGTCAAAATGTTCAAAATCCGGTTTCTTGCGGGTTAGGTTTATTGTATATTTACCCAGCCTTACGCTGACCCTTCTTGAGTTTCTGCCGGTAGGCTCCCTGGTTTCAGGCCTTAAGTCCTGCTCTTCGCTCATCTGGTACCAGGTTCTGGCTTCCACCCGTCCCATTGCATGTACTATTCTGGCCGACCCTCCCGGCTCTTCAACCACCCCGTTTATCAGCAGCTGGCCGGCCTTCACGGTACTGCCTTCCTTAACCTCTGCCTGCCCCTGGTATACGAATATATTATTTATTATACCATCCTTTTTGGCAACAATGTTACAGGGTACATCTTTATCTATGAGAGCCGGCGGATCGGTTCTTTCAACCACATCCACCACCGCCCTGGTACCCATTATGTTTATCCCCGCCCAGACAAGCTGGTCCATCTCTATAAGAAGCTTTGTTTCCATTTCCCCTGTATCCAGGAAATATTTGAAAGCACCCGGCTTGAGGCCGAAGGATTCCAGTTCCCTGATTATCCTTTCCTCGGACACCTTCTCGGTTCCTTCCACCTCCACAACCCAAACGAAGGAGGTGAGGAAATACATTATTAAAACGGCGGTAATACCGCCTGCCAGAAGTGCTTTTCTTTTAAAGACCCTGTGCAATAAAAAAGGGCAGCCTCTTTTCTCCAGTATGGATACCCTGCAGTTCACCTTCTTTCTTATCTTTCGCAGCTGTTTGTAGCCTCCAAGTCCGACCCCCGCCCTTATGGTGGTGTAGTTTATCCTTTCAATGTCCCAGAAGTATATTCCCTTTGCTATGGCTAAATTAATGAACCTCTCAAGGTTAATCCCCTCCACCTTTATTATTACATATCCCCTGATATAATTCCAAATCCGGACCACCAGCATTTTTTCAGTACCCCCTACTGCAAAAACTCCACCCTGTCTATATGCCCCACTATGATAATCTCTTCCACCACAATGGTCCTTATGGTCAGATTTGTCCCGGTCACCACAAGTATTCCGGCTTTGGTATTGATTTTCACAATACCTGTCGAATATTCAATTATGCCCCTGTGGTTTTCAATATAAATCTGCAGGCTGCCCACAAGGGTAATCTTGGGCAGGTCCAGCACAATATCCCTGGGCAGTTCCAGAAGGTCCGCAATCCCCTTTTTAATCAAGTCGGTCTTGGTTTCCATCGGGTTTCCCTCCTCTTCATTAAAATTTATGCTTAAAGCGGCTGGTTAATAACAGATAAATATGCTATACTAACCGTTGAACGGAGGTTGGATATAGGAACATGAACAAGTTGACGGTTACAGCCCTTATACTGCTTGTTACAGCCGCCCTCGCGGGCTGTCTTTTGCTGACTTCGATCCAGCTGGCCGCCTTCGATATGAGCTTCTATGAAAAAGCGTACGACAGGTATAACCTACTTAGAACAACCGGCCTTACAAAGAGGGATTATCTCAACTTAAGTGAAAATATCCTTCTCTACCTGAACGGCCAGAGGGATTACCTGTATAATCGGGCGGTAATATACGGCAGTAGTAAATACCTGTTCAATCAAAAAGAACTCCTCCATATGGAGGATGTAAAGAATTTGTTCGTCCGGGGCTACATGATAAGGAACATTTCCTTTGTATCGCTTATACTGCTTATGTTCGCCGCAATACGCCTTTCAAGGGGCAGCAAACGCTATGCCGGCATATCACTTTTCCGGGGTTCAATGGTGCTGTTTGTAGCCACCTCCCTGTTCATGCTGCTGTTATACACCGATTTTCACAGGTACTTTACCAACTTTCATCATCTTTTCTTTTCCAACGACCTTTGGCTGCTAAACCCTGAAACTGATTTGCTTATAAATATGTATCCGCTGGAGTTCTTTAACCAGATGGCGGTGCGGATTGTACTCTATTTTACCGTGCAGCTGATGGCGACAGCTTCCCTTGGATATTTCATCTCCAGACCGAAAAAAAGCACTCCTTAATTGGAGTGCCTTCTTCGCCTTGATACCGGCGGCTGCAGTATTTCGGACATAATTATTCCCTTTACCAGGTCGTCCTGACCGAACACACCCAAACTTATTGGCGGAGCGGAGCCTTCGTATTCTTTAAAAACAGGTCCCTCCTTATTTTCGGGTATATCGGCGGCTGTCTTTTTTTGTTCGGACCTGGTCGCCTGCCAAACCGGTATCTTGTCTTTCTGTTCGCCCTGGTCCTCATCCGTTACAACAAGTTTTTTCCCGCCTGAAGTCTTCTGCTCCTCGGCCGCTTTTTCCAGTTCCCTCATCATGCTTTCAAGCCTGCCCACAAGGCCCCCACCGGCGGTTCTGCCGGAGGAAGGCTGCTTTCTTTGCTGTGCGGGTATCGGCTGTCTTCTCTGCTGCGAAGACCTTTGCTCTTTTTTCGACTTACGTTTTCCCAGCACGACAATGGGAATTACTATATACAGAAGTAGTTTAAAAATATCGCCAAAATCCATCCTTTTCCCTCCTTAAGGGACTACTTCCTATCCTTCTTATCTATACTTTCCTCCTTCTTATCGGATGAACCCATAGTTGCTATGGAATCCCTCATGCTGGTATCGGCAAGGATATTCTTCATGTTATAGTAATCCATAACCCCAAGATTCCCTTTTCTGAAAGCTTCGGCCATGGCCCGCGGAACCTCTGCCTCGGCTTCCACAACCTTCGCTCTCATTTCCTGTACGCTTGCCTTCATCTCCTGCTCCTTGGCCACCGCCATCGCCCTTCTCTCTTCCGCCTTTGCCTGGGCTATGCGCTTGTCGGCCTCGGCCTGGTCTGTCTGCAGCTGGGCACCTATGTTCCTGCCCACGTCCACGTCTGCAATGTCTATTGATAAAATTTCAAAGGCGGTTCCTGCATCCAGGCCTTTGCTCAATACTGTTCTTGAAATCAAATCGGGATTTTCAAGCACCGCTTTGTGGGCCTCTGCTGAACCCACGGTGGTTACTATACCTTCTCCAACCCTTGCTATTATGGTCTCTTCCCCTGCGCCCCCAACCAGTCTGTCAATATTCGCCCTGACGGTAACCCTTGCTTTAACCATAACCTCTATACCGTTTTTGGCAACGGCGGCAACCTTCGGCGTTTCGATAACCTTCGGATTTACGCTCATCTGTACCGCCTGCAGTACGTCCCTTCCCGCAAGGTCTATGGCAGCCGACCTTTCAAACTCAAGGGGAATATTTGCCCTCTGGGCGGCAATCAGAGAATTGACCACCCTGTCCACATTACCTCCTGCCAGATAGTGGGCTTCCAACTGGTTTACCGTTACCTTAAGCCCGGCCTTGCTTGCTTTTATCATTGGATTAACTATCCTTGACGGTATAACCCTCCTTAACCTCATACCAATAAGCGTGAAGATTCCTATCTTCACTCCCGCCGCCAGTGCGGAAATCCAAAGTCCTATAGGTATAAAGGAAAACAGGAACACAAGCACTACAAATCCCAGTGCCAGCATTACCAACATACTTACAAACGGACCCATTGACCAATTCCTCCTTTTTTTTGGGTATATACTTTTTTTACCCTATTTTTGACACAATAATTCTGTTACCTTCAACCCTTAATACTTTTATGCGTTCCCCCGACTGTATATAATCCCCCAAGGTAACCACGTCCATCCTTCTGCCATCTATCTGGGCTGTCCCGGCAGGTCTGAGGGGCGTAACCGCGACCCCTTCGAGCCCGGTCAGGGATGAATAGTCGCCCATTCCAACGTATCCCTCTTCGTTCCTTAGTTGTGTGGACAGTATAAGCCTGTCGAAATACTTGCTTTTAGGCGCGTATTTAAATAGCAGCACTGCCAGCACAATACTCAATACTATTGCAATGGTCAGCGAAACAACAGCCTGGGCCGCCGATACCGATGCCATGAATATGCTGGCAAATATGCTTATTATTCCTCCAATTCCGGGAAATCCGAACCCCGGTATTGTAAGTTCCACCAGCAACAATACTATACCGATAAAAAACAGTATTATCGCAGACCAACCGGCATGCCCCGCCAGCATGTTGCCGGCAAAATACAGCCCGAAGGATAAAAGCCCCACGGTGCCTGCAACGCCAAAGCCGGGGATAAAAATCTCCGCTATCAGTCCCCCCAGTCCAAGGGTAAGGAGTATGGAACTGACGGCGGTACTTGTTACCATCTTCGCAAGCTTTATCTGGTAGCTTTCTTCCGCCACCACCGTCCTTGCCGAGCCCAGTCCAAGCCACCCGTTCAGTTCCTGCCTGGTGGCTGCGGTGGTATCCGCAATCCCCAACTCAACCGCCTTGGCTGTTGAAAGGTTTAATAGTTTGCCCTTGTCCACAAGATCGGGGATTTCTATATCCTTGTCCGCCATTGCTGCTATTACCTGCTGGTCCCTGCCCCTTAATTCGGCCACTTTTCGCAACTCCCCTGTCCAGAAGGAAATATTCTTCTCGGTAATGGGTATGGTCTCTGCCGAGCCTATGCTGCTTCCCGGTGCCATGACCACCTTTTCAGCGGAAATGGCTATCAGGACGCCTGCGGATATCGCTTTATCCTTTATATAGGATACAGTGGGAACTCCCGAAGCAATTACGGCTTCGCTTATCTCTAGCGCGGAATCCACCCTTCCTCCAAGGGTGGATATTTCCAGCACCACGGCGGATGCTCCTTCCCGGTATGCCCTGTCCAGCTGGGCTGATACAAAGGACGCCATGGCGGGACTAATTTCACCCTTAACCGGAATATAAAACACCGTGTCCGACTGTGCTTTGACCGGTTGCGCCAAAGGTATAAACAGCATTATTAGCAAAACAAACAGTATTATCCTGCAGGGTTTGCCCGATCTCATTGAATTTCCTCCTTCCATACACATTCCATTATATTTTATGCTTTACCTTAAAGCAATACCAATAAGAAACATTTCGCGTTAGCAGCGGTGTGTCCCCATACCTCTATATATCCTTTATCCTTATATCCGCCACAACCGGAAAATGGTCCGACGCATCGGATTCTATCGTGTATAAATCCGATACCTCCACCTCGGATGAAACGAATATATAATCAATACACACCGGGGTACCGTCATTCATTATAAAGGTATAAATATCCTTCTTCCCCAGTTCCCTGCCCGCTTCTTTTAATATTCTCTCTATATACATTATTTCCCCCGCTTCGGGTGTGGAATTGAAATCCCCCACCAATACGACCTCTTCTTCAAGAAGTTCGATATATCTCCTTATCTGCTGAAGCTGGGTGTTTCTTGTCCCGCGGTTTAAGGACAGGTGAGTAACCAAAAAATTTATTTCCTTCCCGTAAATATCAATCCTGGCAGATATGACGCCCCTCTGTTCCCCCCTGCCGTCAAGCTGCAGATTGCTGGCACTTATAATGGGAAACCTGCTTAACACCGCATTGCCGTAGCCCGCTCCCAACAGGCTTACGTTTTCACCGAAGTAATAATACATATCAAGTTTTTCCGCCAGTTCCCTGGTCTGGTCCTTGAAAAAACTCCTCACAAAACGGCTGTCCACTTCCTGCAGCCCCACTATCTGGGCACCGCTTTCCCTTATTACTTCGGCTGCTGCATCAATGTCAATCTTTCCGTCCCTGGAAATCCCGTGGTTGATATTATAGGACATTACTTTAATATCATATTCGGAACCTCTGTACAAAGGAGTCGCCTTAAATATGTGTCCCCAGTCAAACATCTTCCAGTATTCGTTGCCGGCGGGGGATATATATCCGCCCCTGACATTCATAAGCCGGGTGGTATCCACAGCCTGCGGAAGTGTAATTTCAAACCGGCCCCTTTCGTCGGGTACCGCTTCAAAGAACTGGGACCCGATTCTGAACACGACTCTTCCACGCCTTGATACCGTACCGGATATTGTATTTTCCTCTATATCGTAAACCGCAAAAAAATACGGAATGTCAAAGGCGAAGCTGCTGCCTTCCTCGCTGTATACAAGCTTGTCACCATCCCTTACTTCCTTTCTTTTGTCATTAAAGCTCTCCTGGAACAAAAATTCCCCGTCTTTAACCTGCACCGCCTTGCCGGTTTTTGATTTAAGTTTACCACCGCTGTCGTATATGCTGATAACCGGCTGTTTGCCGCTGATTCCCTTTCCCTTAATATTTGTATATCCAATTCCGGCTTCCACAAACACCTGCGGTATATATCTTGTCACGGTGGTGCTCATCCCTCCGGGGAATGTAATGGTGGAATACAGAGCCGTCCCCGGCTGTGTCAGTTGATGGGGCAGGCTGCTTATGTCTATGCCGTACCATCCTTCCTGTGATGAGACTATTGAATACTCGGCGGCAGTTTTGCCGTTTACCACCGACAGGTATATACCGGACTCACCGGGAAGATAGGCCTGAACCTTTTTGTTTTCCAAATCAATCTTGATTTCCGGGTCTGCCAGGGTATATGACCTTTCCATGATAGACTGGGGGAAAAGCACTGCCCTGGCCGGCATGCCTTCGGGAAGGGGCAGGTTCAGAATAAACCTGTTAAACCGTGCATCCTCGGCTCTTTTGGTAAAGTACTGTTTCAATTCACGCCGTAGCAGCAGGTCCCCTTCTGAATTATATATTTCCAACGGCACCGAAGTGATATACACGGGAGTTGAAATGTTTATCTCCATGCTTTTTCCGTAACTGTTCACCAGATAGTCCAGTCTTGTGTTCCACTGCGAAAAACCCTTTGGTATTAGGGCAATGACCGAAAACAAAAAAGCCACCAAAATAACTGCCGCAAGTTTCTTCTTCACACCCCCGTACCCCCTTTACCGTAGACTATCCCTGACTTAATTATAGCACAGCCCCCGCCCCGCACTTAGCTGCAATATTTGACATATAAAAAGACCCGGAAAAATTCCGGGCCCAAAATCTCTATTGCAACAGTTCCTTAACCAGTCTGTTCACGATACTTCCTTCCGCTCTGCCTTTTACTTTCGGCATAACGGCCCCCATTACCCTGCCCATATCCTTTAAACCGGCGGCTCCTGTTTTGTTAACGGCGTCTTCTATGATTTCCTTTATTTCCGCCTCTGAAAGCTGTGGAGGTAGATACTCTGAAAGTATTTCTATTTCTTTTTCGTTTTTATCAATGAGGTCCTGCCTTCCGCCCTGTCTGAACATTTCTATCGCTTCTTTTCTGGACTTAACCTCTTTTGCGATAACCTCTATAACACCCTGGTCATTCAACTGTGTCTTTTTGTCCTTTTCTATCTGCAGGACGGCAGCCCTTACCATGCTTATAACGCTCTTTTTAAACGAAGCTCTTTCCTTCATTGCAGTCCTCATATCCGATAAAAGTCTGTCCTTAAGGGTCATTTTATTCCCCTGCCTTCCTAATACCGGCTTCTTTTTTTCCTTCTCCTGGCCGCTTCGGATTTCTTTTTTCTTTTCACGCTCGGTTTTTCATAATGCTCTCTTCTTCTTACTTCAGCCAGCACGCCGGATTTGGCGCATTCCCTTTTAAAACGCTTGAGAGCATTTTCGAGGGATTCATTATCCCTTACCTTTATTTCTGACATCCATATATCCCTCCCTCCGCTGCCGACAATCCAACAGGAACTCTGGGTCATGCGGTGCCGCTTGTACTTGGTGGTACAAGCAACATAAACTATTATACAACATTGATTTTTATTAAGTCAATATTCTAGCCCGGAGGCCATGACATATTCCGTCCTCCCATCAGATGAAAATGAATATGTCCGACAGTCTGTCCTCCTTCTGTGCCGCAGTTGTTAACAACCCTGAAACCCTTTTCTGCCATACCTTTGGTCTCTGCCAGCTTTTTCGCCACCATAAAGCTGTGGGAGACTATGTCCCTGTTATTCTCATCAACCTCATTAAGGGAGGATATATGCTCCTTAGGCATTATCAGTATATGTACCGGTGCTTTTGGGTCTATGTCATTTATGGCTATCACTTTGTCATCCTGATATACTATGTCTCCGGGTATCTCACCGGCGATAATTTTACAGAATATACAATCTGACAAAATTTTCACCTCCTTATCCGAAGTAATGCCGTACTGTATTTTATTCAACGGCAGCCCGACAATTCCTCCCGGAACACAAAAATTTTACGATTTCACCAATCATGAAGTCCCTGCCGGTCTTAACAAGCCTAGTCTCGGCCAGCCTGTTGTTAAGGTCTTCCCGGGTGGGAACCAGAACCCTTATGTAGTTGCCTGTCAGGCCCTCGTAATAGCCTTCCGGTTGGCTGCTTTTTTGTTGGTACAGAACCTCAAGGCTTTTTCCCAAAAACCTGTCATGAAAGTTTTTTCTTAGTACTGCAGCCAAATCCAGCAGCACCCTGCTTCTTATGTCCTTTGTTTTTGCGTTCACCTGATCTTTGTACTCCGCCGCCGGGGTTCCCTTACGGGGAGAAAACTTGAACAAGTGCATGTTGCTGAGCTCAAGCTGCTCGAGGAATCTGTAAGTGTCTTCAAATTCATCGTCGGTTTCGCCGGGGAAACCCACCATCACATCGGTGGTTATCGCCACGCCCGGCATCCTTTCCCTGAGCCTTTTGACTACCTTCCGGTATTCGGCTGTTGTATACCTTCTGCCCATCCTTTTCAAAGTAGCATCACATCCGCTTTGCAGGGACAGGTGGAAATGCCTGCAGACTTTGTTCAGTCGTGATACTTCCTCTGTAATTTGCTCTGTAAAATAGGTGGGCTCAAGCGAACTGAGCCGTATCCTGTCAAGTCCCTTTGTTTCATGAACCCGTTTTATCAGTTCCAAGAGAGTTGCTCCTGTCTTTAAGTCCCTGCCGTAGGAAGTCACGTGAATACCGGTCAGAATTACCTCACGGTACCCGAGGGCAGCAAGTTTTTCAACCTGGTCGGCCACTTTGTCGGGATGCCTGCTTCTTACAGGCCCGCGGGCATAGGGTATAATACAGTATGTGCAGAACTGGCCGCACCCGTCCTGTATTTTCACATAGGCCCTGGTCCTGTCGCTGTGCTTCCGCTCCAGCGCCAGCTCTTCGAACTCTTCCTCCATACCCAAATCCCGAACCATTTTCACCGGCTGCTTACCCTCCCCCGCCCGCTCCACCAGTTCAACCACCCTTGACTTGTCGGCACTGCCTATTACTATATCCACCCCCTGCACCGCCAGCACTTCATCGGGGGATACCTGGACGTAACAGCCCATAACAACCACCACAGCCCGAGGGTTGGTTCTTTTCGCCCTTCTTATTATCTGTCTTGACTTGCTGTCCCCGTGATGGGTTACGGTGCAGGTATTTATCACGTACACATTCGCCGGGCTGTTGAAACCCACAACCCGGTAGCCCGACCGCAAAAAAAGTTCCTCCAGAGCCTGGGTTTCGTATTGATTCACCTTGCATCCCAATGTGTAAAACGCCACCGTTTTCATTTACAAGCCTCCCAAGTCGCCAAACCGATACATAAGGACTGCTGTCATCACAATACCGGCGGTTTCGGTTCTCAGTATTCTGGGGCCCATGCTTATAATGTGTATTCCATATCTTTGCGCCATTTCTATCTCGTCTCCGTCGAATCCGCCTTCCGGACCTATCATCATTCCGATGCTTTTGTAATCGCCCTTTTCACCGGGTATTGAAGCTATCGACTTTTCCCTTTCCGCAGTATGGGGAAGCAGGGCTAGGTGATTTTTTTGCATGTCCAGGACAGCAGATGCAAAGTCCGTCGGGGGCTCCACAACAGGAATCCTGCCCCGGCAGCTTTGTTTGGCGGCCTCCATGGCTATTCTCTGCCACCGGTCAACCTTTTTTTTTGCATCCCTGTCATTATCCATCCTTACTATCGTCCGCGAAGTAATAACGGGTACAAACCTTACGATTCCCAGCTCGGTACCTTTTTGTATAATAAACTCCATCCTGGTTCCTTTAGCAACAGCCTGATACAGTGTAATGCCAATATTTGCTTCGGTGCCGGTAGGGACAGCGCCGCCCAGTTTCACCTTCACTTCGCCTTTTCCCAGTTTTTCAATAACTCCGTCATAGTCGGTGCTGTGACCGTCACAAACAGTCACCGGATCACCGGTTTTAAGCCTTAAAACCCTTGTAATATGCCTTACATCCTCACCGGTTATCCTTACCCTGCCCCCGTGGATATCACCTTTGTCCACATAAAACCTGTTCATAATAATTATCCCTTCATCCTGGCAACAAGGGCTGTCCAGCCGCCCCGTTCCAGTCTTTCTGTTATTTCAAGTCCGCTGTCCCCAAAGGCTTCTTTGACGTCCGCAAACCTTTCATCTATTATTCCGGAGGCAATGAATACTCCCTCCGGCATTAAATATTCTCCCACCGTCCGGCACATTCTTATTATTACATCCGCCACAATATTTGATACTATCATGTGGGCCCTGCCTTGGACTTTGTCCAGCAGGCTGCCGGTTTCCACCCTGACAATCCGGTCCATCCCGTTAAGCCTTATATTTTCCCGGGCAGCCTTAACCGCAATTTCATCTATGTCATAGGCTTCCACCCAACCAGCGCCCAGCTTTGCAGCGGTTAGCGCCAGGATACCGCTGCCGCAGCCAATATCTATAACCCGGCATTCTTTAACCGGGTATTTTTCCATTAATTCAATGCATAAAACCGTACTTTCGTGGGTACCGGTGCCGAAGGCCATTCCCGGGTCAAGGGCAACCACAATGTCCTTTGGCCGGGGCTTATAATCTTCCCACGAAGGTTTTATTACTATATTTTGTCCTATCCTTAAAGGCTTATAATGTTTTTTCCAGCCCTGGGCCCAATTATCATCATCCACCCGACCGGTCGTAAGCTTAAGACAGCCTAAATCTTCATGCTTTTTCTGCATGGCCTTAAGCTTTTTTCGCACCCCGGCCAACTTTTTGTCCAGGCTTCCGTCCACCGACAGGTACGCCTTTACCAGGACCTTGTCCCCCTGTAAATTCAACACTCCGGGGTCAATATAGTCCCAATCGTTTTCTTTCCACACAATTTCCCTTAAATCTCCGGGGTCCTCTATTACCACTCCGGCTGCCCCGGCTTCATAAAGTATATTGGCGGTCAGGTCACTGCCCTCGTTGGTGGTCTCAATAACCAGCTCCATCCAATCCATTACAGGCCTCCATAACTATACCCCAAAGGCGTCCTTCACTTTGTCTATTATACTTTTACCGCCCTGCCCGGTTCCGTCGCCGCTTATCTCGTCAAACTTTCTTAGCAGTTCTTTTTGTTCCTGGCTTAGTTTTTTCGGAACCTTGACAGTCACCTTGACATACTGGTCGCCTCTGCCCCTGCCGTTAAGCCGCGGTATGCCCTTGCCCCTTAGCCGAAAAACCGTACCGCTTTGCGTTCCTTCGGGTATGGTCTGTTTTACCCTGCCGTCCAGGGTGGGCACCTCAATTTCGTCACCAAGGGCTGCCTGAACGAAGGTAATAGGTATGTCACAGTATACATTCTCGTTTTCCCTATTGAATATTCTATGGGGCCTTACCCTTATATAGACATACAGGTCTCCCGACGGACCGCCCCTTTCTCCGGGTTCGCCCTCGCCCCTTAACGAAACCACCGAACCGTTATCCACACCCGCCGGCACCTTTATGGTAAGGGTGCGAGCCTTCCTCACCCTTCCACTGCCGCCGCACTCTCTGCAGTGCTCTTCGATTATTGTGCCCTCACCGTGGCACCTGTCACAGGTCCGTATGGTCTCAAACCTTCCGAGGGCGGTGTTCTGCCTGTATCTGACCTGGCCGCTGCCGCCGCATTT
>CAZGUG010000022.1:0-29287 GCA_964529035.1 uncultured Clostridium sp. | reverse complement strand
TATGTACTCTCTTACAAACTTTTTATCCATAATGTCTTTTTTTATGACAATTAGGGCATAATGCAATAACGTTCTCTATAACATCTAGACCACCTTCCGACAAGGGTATAATATGATGACATTCGAGATATGGTTCGTTTGTAAGTTTGTTTAAAAACGGAGCAGGTTGTTTGCAATCCTGACATATTCCGTTCGCTTTACGTTTTGCTAACTCTGAAACAAACGGATTCCGCACATATTGTATTGTTGTAACTTTTATCTTTTCTGATATTCTCGTTTTCTTTAAACTTTTTTCTTCTAATTCCAAATCAGTCATTTTTTTTGCTCTATCTAAAAGCTTATCTTGGAATGCACAATATTCTCCCTCTGTTATTGAATATAATGGATTTGGTATGCTCTTCTTTACCTTTCTAGAGATATATTCAATAATTCCTGTTGAATGGGCGTTTCTTATATTCGGCAAAATATTAGTCCGTTTAATTGCAAATTTAATGAAATCACGATTTGAATTTTTAATAATCTCTAGGCATTTACGCGCTTTTTCGTGCTTAAAGTAACATCCTACTGAATCAGGAACCATCACAAGACAATCCGGCACTTTATCTATATCACTATTCCTGATCTCTTTTTTCTTTTCATAACCCACAAAATCAATTAATACATCTTTTTGCATTAGATTCTTTTTCAGTTTATTCCTTAGGCATAAAACTAAAGATTCACTTGGATAAATAGTTACACAGTATACTTGCCCAATGTTGAACCTGATAAATTTACCATCTTTATCCAAATTCAAGCTCCAGTTTGCACAATCTAAACTGTGTGAATAAGTAATGCTATCGGCAAGAAAGTTTAATAGTATTTCCCGAATACTTCTATCAGGTAAAAATTCATTAACTATTTTCTCTGCGTCTTCTATACTATTTCGATCGATCATTTTAAAAAATTCCTTCTCTATTTTTTATCATTACACCCACACTTTTTTGTAGAGCCCGCACGGATGCGGGCACCATGTGCCGCCTGTCGTCTAACTATTGCATTCGCGAATATAGGTTCGTTTTCTAGTCTCCAAAAGGTGGATTTGCGAATCTTAGTTCGCGAATATCTGCTTATGGCTGTAATTCTATTTTAGCAGCCTGTCCAGCGGACTTTTGCAGTTTCTGAAAGAATTGTATATCTGTCTTTTCTACCTTTTCCTTGACGTATATGCATTAACACTCTATCGCTATCGATATCATCTATCTTCAATCTCACAACTTCGCCACCCCAAAGGCCTGCTGAATACGTATGAGAAACCTCTAATCATTCTAATAATTCTACACAAAATATACATTTCCTTTTATTTCATCTATAAATAGCAATGATTACCTGTAATAACTTGAGGTATTGTTTGTTCTTCCTGCAAAAAGTGCAAAAAAGAGATGGTTCGTATGAACCACCTCTTTTAACATGCAGTAATAGTCTCCTGTTTGTGCTGTCTGTCAAACAAAAAGAACCGTCCCTTTTGTTTGCTGTTGTTTGCTGTTGTTTGTGCTGTTTGTTAGGATGCTAGCTCCATGCCCTTCTTGAGGGCTTTCTTGTTTATTTCAACAAACTTAGGCTTGACCTGCTGCTCTATTGCCTTGTCCCAGTCAAGGTTTTCAAGCCCGAAGGCTTTAACCAGAGCCCCCAGCAGCACGATGTTTTGTGTCCTCGGGTTACCCAGCTGTCTTGCCACTTCGGCGGCCTTGAACACTATGGTCTTTACCTTGCCTTTGAGTTCTTCTATTATGCCCTCGGGGTACTCGGCATCGCCGGTCAGTATAGGCATGGACGGAATGGCATGATCGTTTACCACCATTGTGCCGTCCTTCTTGAGGTATTCCAGCATCCTCAATGCTTCCATTTTCTCGAAGGATACTATGATATCCGCCTGTCCCTTGCCTATAATAGGCGAATATACCTTTTGGCCGTACCTTACCTGGGTGGTAACGCTGCCTCCCCTTTGGGCCATACCGTGCACTTCCGACATTTTAACGTCATATCCGGCATTAACCAGGGCCGCTGACAGTACCTTGCTGGTAAGAATTATTCCCTGTCCTCCAACACCAACAAACAAAATGTTCTTAACATCGTTTGCCATAATTATTCACCCACCTTCTCTATGGCTTTAAAGGCACACAGCTGTGTACACAGCTCGCAGCCGTTACACATGGTATCGTCTATAACCACCCTGCCGTCCTGCTTGGATATGGCCGGGCAGCCTATCTGCATGCAGGCGTAGCACTGGGTGCATTTGTCCTGGTTAATCCGGCAGTGCCCCTTGGGCTGCGGCTCGGTCTTTATAAGGGCACAGGGCCATTTGGTTACTATTACATTCGGCTTATCCTTCTTCATTGCCTCATTGACCGCTGTCCGCATTTCCTTAAGGTTAAGGGGATTTACCACCTTAACGTCTTCTATGCCAAGCGCCTTGCACACCTTCGGTATATCAATTTCAACCGTGTCTTCACCCTTCAGGGTTTTACCGGTACCGGGATTGTCCTGGTGCCCTGTCATGCCGGTTATCCTGTTGTCGGCTATTATCACCGTTACATTGCTCTTGTTGTAGGCCACATCCATAAGGCCGGTAAGCCCTGAATGGAAGAAGGTGGAGTCCCCTATAACCGCGAACACTTTACCGTCCCTGCCGTTCTTGTCCATGGCCTTTTTAAAACCGTGGCCTGCGCTGATGCTGGCTCCCATGCATATACAGGTGTCAGCCGCATTCAGCGGAGGCATTGCGCCCAGGGTATAGCACCCTATATCGCTTGTCACAACCGCGTCCTTCTTGCTCAGCGCAAAGAACAGTCCCCTGTGGGGGCATCCGGGACAAAGTACCGGCGGCCTGCCGGGCATCTGCCTGTCCGACTTGATTAGTTCCTTCTCTGTTCCCAAAAGGCTCCTTTCAACTATGTCGGGGTTCAGCTCCAAAATGCCCGGTATCTTGTCCTTGCCTATGCAGTCAAAACCCATTATCTTAACTGTCTCTTCAATGTACGGTTCGTTTTCTTCTATTACATACAGCGTGTCTACCTGCTCTGCAAATTCTGCAATCATTTTCTTAGGCAGCGGGAAGGTCAAACCCAGCTTCAGGTATGATACCTTGTCGCCGAATACTTCCTTTGCATACTGGTAGCTTATACCGCTTGTGATTATACCAACCTTCTTGTCGTTCCATTCAAAGAAGTTAAGGGGCGAATTGTTGCTTCTCTCCTCCAGTTTTTCAAGCCTTTCCTCCAGCGTCACGTGCAGCTTCCTTGCGTTTGCCGGAGTAGCAATGTACTTGCCCATGTTTCGCTGGTAATCCTTTATCCCTACTTCTTCCCTATCCTTAAACTCAACCAGCGTTTTGCTGTGGCATATCCTTGTAGTCATTCTCAGAAGCACCGGAACGTCGAATTCTTCGCTTAATTTAACCGCTTCCAGCACGAAGTCCTTGGCTTCCTGACTGTCGCTGGGCTCAATCATAGCCACCTTTGCAAACTTGGCATAGTACCTGTTGTCCTGCTCGTTCTGTGAACTGTGAAGACCGGGATCGTCCGCGGATACAAGTACCAGCCCTCCGTTTACCCCGGTGTAGGCCACTGTGAAAAGCGGGTCCGCCGCAACGTTCACGCCTACGTGTTTCATGGCCGCCAGCGCCCTTGCCCCGGAAATCGAAGCTCCGACGGCGGCTTCCAAAGCTACCTTTTCATTGGGTGCCCATTCCGCATAAATTTTATCATAGGGCCCTATGTTTTCCAGAATTTCGGTGCTGGGTGTACCGGGATACGCCGCAGCTACCGTTATCCCCGCTTCATAGGCACCTCTGGCAATGGCTTCATTGCCTGAAAGAAGTTTCTTCAATCATCTCACTCCCTCACAAAATATGTTTGTTTAATTTAATAGCCTTAAAAGTTAACCCCAAACAGAATTATACATTATTCAAACAAATATATCACAGTCATATTTTCCCTTATTATTTCTCTTTGGCTATCACGCTGCCGAGGGCTATCGAATACAGCTTTGCCTGGTGGGTATCCGCCCTGGATACCAATACTATGGGTGCTTTTGCACCCATGACCACCCCTGCGGAATCCGCATTGGCGAAATATGTCATGCATTTTCCTATACCGTTCCCCACCTCGATTGCGGGTACCAAAAGCACGTCGGTTTCCCCGGCGGCGGGGCTGTCTATTCCCTTATGTTGTGCCGCCTCTTTGCTGAAGGCCAGATCAAAGGACAGCGGCCCGTCTACAATTGCGCTTCCGAACTCGCCTTTTTCGGACATTTCCTTAAGCTTCGCCGCATCAACCGTTGCCTGCATCTTGTCATTTATCTTTTCCACCGCGGTGAGTGCAGCCACCTTCGGCCGGTCAACGCCCATGGCGCGGCATACTTCGATGGCGTTTTCTATTATCTGCTTTTTGTCCTCCAGGGACGGGGCTATATTCATACCGCCGTCGGTTAAAAAAATGAGCTTGTGGTATGCCGGCACCTGGTATACCATAACATGGCTTAACAGATTCTTGTCCCTTAAACCTATCTCCTTGTCCAGCACCGCCTTCAGAAGGTCAGCCGTCCCCAGTATTCCCTTCATTACAAACTGTGCACTGCCGCTGCTCACAAGCGACACTGCCTGCCTCGCTGCCTCCTTGAAATCGGGTACGTCTATGATTTTAAATCCTGTAATATCGATTTTTAGCCGGCCGGCTATCTCCCCAATCGCCACAGCATCGCCCACAAGAATGGGCTGTACAATTCCAAGCCTGTACGCCTCATCCACAGCCATCAGCACTTCTTCGTCCTGGGCAGCCGCCACGGCAAGCTTAATAGTATCCTGCATCTTCGCTTTTTGTATCAACTGTTCGAAATTTGTTATCAAGCATACCACTCCTTTCTGTTAGTGTATGGGGACACACCTTTATATTGGGTATTCCTCTATGGCCAAGGAATGTCCCCGATTGATAAGCTATCAGGTCGGGGGACACACCCAACTATATATTTATTCTTTACCAACAAAAATAATCCTGCATTTTTAGACAAAAATTTGAATTGTTAAAAAATTTTTAGTATATGAATATATACAGGATAATGGTGGCCAGCGTAATAACCGGCCAGTATATTTTATACTCCAGGTACAGATCTTTTAGCTTAACGTCAAAGTATTCGGCGGTAAAGATCCTACACAGGTGCATTGGTGAAATATAGTAGAACAGAAACGACGATGCAAATATCAGTGAAGTTATATATGCCTTTGTATAAACGTCGGATACAAGGGGTAAAAACATCGGAAGAAACATGCCCACAACGGCGGTGCTGTTGGCTGTAAGCAAACCCATAACGGCGGTTGAAAGTATTATTAGTATTCTCATATCCATGCCGGATTCCAGCAGTTTATTTATTGACATGGCGATTGCCGGCATCTCTTTTATAAAACCCTGCAGGCACATTATGCCGGCTACGGCATATATCATGTTCCAGTTAACCCCCCGGCCAATGCCCTTTAAAAAGCCCTTTTTATCTTTCCCTGCCAGGAAATACACTATGCCTATACCCGGCGCCAGGGCCATGTAAAAGGGCATTCCGAATGCAAGGTTCAGCACAATACCCACCCACAGCGGAGAGGTATACTTTAAAACAGCATTAATCTTTTCCGTAATTATTTTGTCGGACCTGCCGTCGGCATTTTTGGTATCGGCTGCACCGTCCCTTATATATATCATGTAGGCTGCGGTAACCGATACCAGCGCTATAGGAGTATTGTATGCTATAATCACATAGGGGCTGATCTGCGCAACCTGGATGGCGAGAATCATCGTGGTGGTAAAAGGAAACAGGAAAAATGCCATATGTCTGAAAACCACGTTTATCATCGCTTTGCGTACATTATCAAATTTCAGCTTATCGCCTACGCTGTCGACCACCGGCGCCGACATGGCCGCTCCTCCGGGGATGGACAACACGCCTACCAAAAGCGGCATAAACATAATTGAAAATTTGTTGTTGTTGAACAAATCTTCAAGGGAATCCGCCATTTTGTCCAGAATCCCGTATTTCTGCAGTTGAAAACTAAGAATGCATATTATGGTAACCACTGCCAGCAGTTCGATGGTTGCCCTTTCTGTAATCGAACGAAAGAGTACTGTCAAATTTTTTAAGGGCCCGAAGCCCGCCACGAAACCCATTACTATTGATGCTGCAAACATGGTTGTTCCAATCCCGATTTTCCTGTAAAGCATTACAATAATCAACAAAAAACCTACTGCCAGTGCCAATAATTCCCTCACGTCAAAGACTCCCTTTTCTATTAATTATATATTAAACCTGAAGTTTATTATATCACCGTCCTGCACTACATAGTCCTTCCCTTCCAGCCGGTACAGCCCCTTCTCCCTGGCTTTTTGTACCGACCCAAGCTCCTTCAAGTCCCGATATTTTACCACTTCCGCCCGGATAAAACCCCTCTCTATATCGGTATGCACCTTTCCTGCGGCTTTGTGTGCCGTTGTGCCCTTTCTGATGGTCCATGCCTTAACCTCATCCTCACCGGTGGTAAGGAAAGAAATCAGGCCGAAGTATTCGTATATGGTTCTGGCCATCCTGTCTATTCCCGGCTCATCTATTCCGATCTCTTCCATAAAGAGCCTTTTATCCTCTTCATCAAGCCGATCAATCTCCACCTCCACCTGGGCACAGACCTCCATGATGGGCATACCCTTGCTGCGGGAATATTCGTAAAGCTCCTCCTTCTGCGGATAATCCCCGGCGGACAGCTGCTCTTCGTCTATATTGACTACCAGCAGCATCGGCTTTACCGAAAGGAAGTTGAATGTCTTGAGATGTTCCTTTTCCTCATCGGCAAGGTCCAGCGAATATAACGGCAGTTCATCTTCCAAGGCTTCCCTGCACTTTTCCAGCACCTTCATCTCTTCCTGCATCACATCGGTTATCTTCCTGGATTCCTTTATCCTTTCTATCCTGGTTTCAATTATGCCAAGGTCGGCAAACAAAAGCTCCATGTTCACTGTATCAATATCCCTCAGGGGGTTGATGTCTCCCTCCACATGTGCAACGTTTTCGTTTTCGAAGGCCCTGACTATCTGAACAAGGGCATCAACCTTGCGCACCGACTCCAGAAACCGGTTGCCCATACCCATCCCGGCGCTGGAACCTCTTACCAGCCCGGGCAGGTCAATAAGCTCCATTGCGGCATGGGTTGTCTTTTTGGGTTTGTATATCGATGACAGAAAGTCCACCCTGGCATCGGGTATTTTTGCAGTGCCGACATGGGCTTCGGTCTTTCCGGAAGAAAAAGCGCTGGTTTCAATGTCCGAACGGGTCAGCAAGTTGAAAAAGGTGGTCTTGCCCACCGTCGGAAGGCCTGTAATTCCTATTTTCATATCTATTTTCACCTTCTTTCGCAGCTTTCTTTATTCAGCCCATTATATTATAACATATGAATCATACCTTTTTACCCGTCCACAAGCCCGAACTTTTCCTTGAGGGTCAAAATCCGCATAACCGCCCTATCAATGGTATCCGGCGCTATGTCTCCTCTGTCCGCCGCAGCTTGTACCGCTTCCAGGGCCTCTGCCATTCCATCCCTGCTGTGGCCTATCAGCAGTATATCAACCCCCGCATTTACCGCCCTTACCGCAGCCCCGCCGTGGCTGTACAACCCGGTAATGGCACCCATATCCAGGTCATCCGATACCACCACGCCGTTAAACCCCATTTTCTCCCTCAGTATCCCGTCTATTACGGCGGGCGACAGTGTAGCCGGGTACTCCCGGTCAATTTCCCCAAGCAGAATATGGGCGCTCATTATCACCGGCACACCATTTTTTACTGCTTCGTTAAAGGGTACCAGTTCAAAGCCCTCCAGCCTTTCCATTGAATGGGAAACCACCGGTAGGTCGGTATGGGAATCCACCAATGTGTCCCCGTGCCCTGGAAAGTGCTTCGCCGCGGGTATCACGCCTCCGTCCAGGGTACCCCGCATGAAAGCCATACTCATCCTTGAAACGGTCTGTGGATCGCTGCCAAAGGCCCTGTCCCCGATAACCGGGTTATCCGGGTTGCTGTTTATATCCAGCACCGGCGCAAAATTCAGGTTTATTCCCATTCTTTTGAGCTGCACCGCCATCTTTTCGGCAGCGTCCCTTACAGTATCGGTATTGTTATCCCGTGCAAGGGCTTCCGCGGACGGAAAACGGCCTTCATCCCCCGGAAGCCGGTTTACCCTGCCCCCTTCCTGGTCGGCAGCTATCAGCATACCCACGCCGGCGGGACCGGCCTTTAAACCCTGAAGCTTTTCTGTCAACCTGCCCACCTGCCCGGAGCTTTCTATATTCCTCCCAAAAAGAATAACGCCACCTATTTTGTTTTCCTTCAAAAATAAGGCGGTGTCTTCGTCCAACTGCGTACCTTCAATGCCCACCATAAAAAGCTGGCCAGCCTTTTCCACCAAGGTCATGCTCTCCAGCAGCGTTTCCACGGCAGATTTCCGGTTTCTTTCGGCCGGCGGCGGGTCGGCGGAAGGCGTCCTGTCACCCTTATCTTTCGTACATCCTGCCGGTATCACCGTAAGCAGCAGTATCAAAAGCATCAGTCTTTTCATTATAAAATACCTCCGGGTAATTTACTGCCTCACAAAAATTCCTTCACCGCGGTGCCCCCCAGGTAATCAAACCTTTTGCCCTGCCACGTGTCTATGGCTTCCATTCGCTTCTCTATTTGTTCCTTTACCTTCCACCAGCTGGTGTTCCAGTTGGATTTCAGCGTTTCCTCCTCCGGTGCCCTGCTTATCAGCCTCTGTATTATTATTTCCGGGTGGAGATATTCCAGGAAGGTTATTATCCTTTGTATATATTCCTCCATTGAAACCAGTTGAATTTCGTTCTCCATATACATACGTGCAAGCCGGGTGCCCCTTACTATATAGAGCGAGTGAAGCTTAACCTGGTCCGCTCCCAGGGCCGATACCATCTTTGCGTTTTCCACCACGTCCTGCATGTCGTCCCAGGGCAGGTCCGGGATAATATGGACACACATCGGGAACCCGCTGCCCTTGAGCTGCAATACTGCGTCTATAAACTCGGCAAGGGTATGGCCCCTGTTAAGCCTGTCCAGGGTATGATAGTTGACTGTCTGCAGTCCCAGTTCAAAGGTCACCTCCAAACCAGTATCCTTTCTGAAGCCGGCCGCCGCTTCAAGGTGACGGCTGCTTATGCAATCCGGCCTTGTGGATATGTACACTTCCACTATATCCGGCATCTGTACCCGGTACAGGTAATCCTTTAATCTTTCTGGCTCGAGGTAGGTATTGGAGAAATTCTGGAAGTATGCAATATATTTTTTGGCACCGTACCTTTTTCCGATATAGTCCATATTCTTCTCAAGCTGCGTTTCCACCGGCATCTGCTCGGACAGGGCCTCAAACCCCGCCCCGGCCTCGCCGCAGTAAATGCACCCTCCATACCCCAGCCGGCCGTCCCTGTTGGGACACGTAACCGGCAGGTTAACCGGCAGCTTGTATACCTTGCAGCCGTACTTCTCCTTTAAGTACTCGGAATAAACCCTGTATCTGGGTCTCTTCAACTGTTTCATCCTCCCGAACAAATCCTTTTTCAATACAGCCTGGCCGGTTCAAACCCAAGCCTGTCGCAGGATGTGAGTATAAACTCTATGCCTTCCACACTGCCTTCAACGGCGTCCTTAAATGCATGGCCGTGCAGGTGTCCGTAGATGCATTTGTCAACACCGTAGCCCTTCATCAAATCCAGAAACTCCCTTGAACCGCCTTCTGGATGAAACGGCGGGTAATGCAGCATAACAACCGTCTGTTTACGGCTTTTGGATTCTAGGTCTTTAAGTGACAGCTCCAGCCGTCCCAGCTCCCTGTCGAATATTTTGGCATCATGCTCTGTATACTCGGGATTGTCTGGACTAATCCAGCCGCGAGTACCACAAACCCCCACCGCATCGCATACAAAGCTGTTGTTGTGCAGAAAGAAAATATCACCAAGCCCCAGCTTTTCTTTGAATTTGTTCATTTTGTTCAGGGTCGCCCACCAGTAATCGTGGTTGCCCTTTGACAGTATCTTTTTGCCGGGCAGCATTGACAGAAACTCAAAATCCGCTGCCGCTTCTTCCAGGTAGGTGGCCCAGGACAGGTCACCGCAAACCAGTACCCAGTCGTCTTCGGATACGGCAGCCTTCCAGTTTTTCTCAATCTTTTCCATATAGTTTTCCCATCCTCCGCCGAAAATGTCCATTGGCTTATTGACGGCTTTGGACAGGTGAAGATCTGATATTGCAAATATCGCCATAAATAATTCTCCCGTTTGCTTGCTATAGTCTTTTAACCGCGCAGCTTTCTCCATATCAGGTGGGACGATATATATCCCCCGATAAATCCGCCAATATGGGCGAAGTTGTCTATCCCAGGGTTGGTAAAACCGATAAACAGGTTTATAAGAAGTATTCCCACCAGGTTCCCTGTAAAACCCCTTCTGAAAGCCCCCGGCCTTTTTCTGCCGAAGTAAATGAGTGCCCCCAGGAGGCCGAAGATTGCCCCCGAAGCCCCGGCGGACACCGCCCAGGTGAACATGAAACTGAATACGCTGCCGGTGATACCGGCGGCTGCGTATATTATAACGAACCTGGTCCTGCCGTAAATCCTCTCGGCCAGCGTTCCCAGGTTGTATAGGGCATAGGAATTGAAAGCAAGATGCATAAGCCCCACATGCAGGAACATGGGCGTTATAAATCTCCAGTATTGGCCCGCCACCACCAGGGGTGCATACATGGCACCAAATTTAACCAGTACCGCAATGTTGGTGGAGCCTCCCGCCAACGTCATAAGCAGCCACATGAATACATTTATTCCTATTATACCGTAAGTAACAAGCGGTCTGGCTTCCACGTCCATCCTCAAAAGCGTTTCCAAGTCTATCGGCCTGTACCTTTCAAGCTTTGACATGTCTGCATATTCTTCAAGCAGTGCTCCCAGCCTGTTATAATGCTGCTCACCGCCGGAAACCGTGCCTACCCTTATGTCAGCCCATATCCGGGAAACCGAAATGTTATCGTACAGCCCTTCCTGTGCTTCATCTATATATGTATTTTCCCTTTCGGACAGGATTATATTAATTATTCTTGCCCGGTTACAGTTCAGCCTTTCCATGTATCCATTGATGCCGGGCAGCAGGTCCAGGCAGACAAAGTCCATATCACTATTATCCTTTATGAAAAATATAAGCTCCAGTTCCTGCCTTTTTATACGGGCCAGGGCGTTTGTAGATTCCCGGCCTTCCACGTTAAACACCGTAAAGCCCATCCCGTCAATAAGCCGCACGGACACAGCGTTTATAAACCTTTCCTCCATCGTCATTGTCGCATCATCCTCCGCACTGCAAAAGCCCCGTGGCCTAAAATCCGGACCTACCTGACCTTTACCTTGTCCTTTTTACCCTTGTTCTCACCCTGGGCCGCTTTCTTCCTTATTTTTTTCAAAATGTCAGGCACCATTTCAATAAGCCTTTCAACACCGGCGTTACCGTTCAAGGGGATTACCGATATATCCCCCTCCTTGATTACCATAACCGCCGTGGGAGAAATCTTTGCACCCAGGCCGGCACCGGCTCCCCCGCCCTGGCAGCTGCTGTCCTTCGCATATTCGCCGCCGCCGCCGGTACCCATTCCGAAGGTTACGTTGATAACCGGAATAAGGGTAATTTCCCCCACTTCTATTGGCTCGCCAATAACTGCCTTTGTGGTAAGAAAATCTTCCATCTCCTGAAAAATTGCCTTTAGGTTATCCTTTAAATCCATACCTTTTACCTCCCTTAACTTTTTTTCGGGTCAGTATTTGCTCTCTTAAATAAACAATACCATATTTGATGCCGATAAAAACAAGCACCGCCGGTATTACTGCTCCCTTTATGTACAAATCCATTTTAAAGCTGTCACCGGAAAAATCCGGTGTAAACTGCAGCACTCCGCTCAAACAGCTGAAAAAACACGCTACAAGGCCCGCTGCCATGCCGGTATATGCCGGGTCTTCAAAACCAAGCTTCAGCCGGATTTCCGTCTTCCTTCCAATTACAGAATCAATTACATCCCGTGCTAGTCCCGGCAGCAGAGCCAGCAGTTTTTTCCTGGACTTGAACCTTTCTATTACGCCGGGTACATCGCCCGCATCTACCGCTTGACTGTCTTTTGCCGGAAGAAACCTGTAAACGGGAAGGCCCAAAAGCTTTAATACCGCTTTGCTGCTGGTGTCACATCTTTTGAAGCTGCACGAAACCAGACCCTGCCCATAGGAGACATTTGAATCCACAACAAGCCCCTTTGTATTATCCGCAGTTACATAAAACCTTATGGGCAGTATAAGAATTACAGCCAAACCGATACCTGCCGCACACAGTATTCCCACAGGCATTCCCCCTTCACTCCGGCGTCCCTATTATTATACCTGATATATTCTTTTTTTCCCATGGAATACCTCCTTTTTGCAGGCCGAATATACGGCGGATACCATGGGCTTTGTAAAAAAACAAAAAAAATACAGCGGTGGCTCCCGCTTCACCGCTGTATTTTCCCTGTTACGACTGCTGGTTTAACTGGCTGCCGGTTTGCGTAGCTGTCGTCCTGTTCCTTACATTCTTCTCCACCTTGGGCAGCCTTATTTCCAGAACACCGCTGTTCTGCATGCTGGCATCAACGGATTCCGCCCTGATACTGGTGGGAAGGGCTACCGTCCTGTTAATGACAACGTTCTGGCTGCCGTTCCACGCCGAGGCGGATATGGTTACCGAGTTTTCGGTTACGTTAAGGCTGAGATTGTTAACGTTGGCGTTTGGCACATAAGCCGATACCACCACATCGCTGGATGTTTCGGAAATATCCACCGATGGCTGTATCATGGTGCTCCATTGATTCTGGAAATAATGCTGCGGCTGGCCATACGTAAAGGGAGCACCGCTGGCAGGCTGATTGAACTGACCGGCAGTGATAGCAGGATGCATGGCATTATAGGGAGCCGCAGCCCATGGAGAAGTAAAGTAACTGCCTGCCTGTCCCGAAAAGCCCTGGGCTGTGTTGTAAGCATTAATGGAAGTGGTATTCGGGATACCATAGGTTACGGTGGTGCCCACATTGCTGAAACTGGTGGCAATGGGCGTAAAATGCCAAAACTGACTTCCGGTACCGGCCTGCTGATTTGAAAACTGCATTTACCTTCCTCCTTTGAAATTGTATTTTCCAGTTTATTTTGTATAGCTTGCCCCGCTTTTATTCATTCAATAAAAGTCAAAAGTGCGTATAATAGCCGGCCGGTACTCAGAGAATAATAAGGCATAATAATGATTGGAGGATCCCTGTAATATGAATGACACAAGAGACCTGATTGATAAAATTTCCAATTTGAGGCACTCGAACGTAATATGCTATATAGGTGGAGACAGGCAGACCATAAGTACCCGGATTGCGCCGGACATTATACCTGTCTTTTACAGGCACCTGGAACTGATGGGCCCAAGTGACAAAATCGATTTGTTTTTGTTCACAAAGGGTGGAGACGTGTTGACCGCTTTAAGGCTTGTACACCTGCTGTACGAATATACCGACAATTTTTCGGTCCTTATACCCTACAAGGCCTACAGCGCCGGTACGCTTATCTCACTGGGCGCGTCCGAGATAGTAATGGGTAAGCTGGGGGAATTAAGCCCGGTGGACCCGAATATAACCAGCGTTTTCAATCCGGCGGATCCGGCCAACCCGCAGATGAAGCTTGCCATAAACGTGGAGGACGTTTATTCATACATTTCCATAGCCAAAGACATAGTGGGAATTAAAAGCGACGATGCACTGGCGGGGGTATTCGAGCATCTGGTGGACCATGTCCATCCGCTGGCGGTGGGCACAATACACAGAACCTATTCCCTGATACGGCTGATAGCACAGAGGCTGCTGCTTACCCATATAGATGCTTCCAATAAAAAGCATATAGATGAAATAGTAAATACCCTGACAGAAAAGCTGTTCGCCCATAATTATATGATAAGCAGGATGGAGGCCCGGGACAGCCTCAAACTGCCGGTAACCTTCTGCAGTCCCCGGCTTGAATCCCTCATGTGGCAGCTTTATGAAAAATACAGAGAACAGCTCAAACTGGAGCGGCCCTTTATCCCGGAAGAAATTGCGGATATGAACGGTAATTTTTCAGTATACTGCGGTGTGATAGACAGCCTCAAACACCTCGACGGCTACGTTTTTGAGGGCGTAATACAAAAGGCTGCCGCGCCCAGCCAAAACAATGTAAGTATAACAAACCAGGGCTGGCAGGCCCTCGAAAGGAGTGAAGCATGAATGCCGGATACAGACAGTGCTCTCGGCATAAGATATATGAAAGTATCGCAGAAATCAGGCTGCATATCCGTTGACTACAACCTGACCGAAAACGATACCGAAAGCCAGATTATTCCCTATGACAGCAATGATGCCAGCGGCCTGTTCAGGCCGCACCGTTCCAGGGGGCAGCCCTGAGCCGTCCCTTTTCTGCCCCCGTCGCGGTACAGATTTACCCCAGGTTTTCCCGCCGGGTGTATATTACGAATACCAGCTGGTCCAAGTATACCGTTGCCAATATCGTTACAAGGGCTGCAAGCGCCGCCAGCGGTATTACAGCCATGAGTGCCATGATTGAGCCCAACTGCATCATCGACCCGGTATCCATGCCCAACATATTAACCCCGGGCAGATTAAGATTAACATCAAGGCCGCCTATATTCAAACCGCCGCCCTGGCCTCCCCTTTGCCCTCGGTTATTGTTGTTCCCGTCAAACAGGCCTCTTATAAAGACTACCAGTGCCAGGGGCCAGAAGTATTCTTTGGCAAACCTAAAGCTGTCACCAAAGGCTTCTACAACTCCCAGGTCTTTAAATGCCAGCGCAGCCTTCCATGCGCTCAGAAATACGCTTACCGCAAGCATGACTATGAAGGCGCCTATTATTGCAAGGATGTTCAAAAACGGAATCGCAAAGAACATCACTATTATAAAACCTGTAATTAAAATAATGAGTATATACAAAACGCCTCCGACAAATACTCTGCCGGTAAATCTTCTTACCCCTTCCCTGAAATCCTGCATTCCTACGCTGTTTCCCGCAGCCGCCCTTGCAAAAAGGTTAATCTGTCCGCTCTCCACAATAAGATGCACAAGCATAAACAGCCCGGTAAAAATCACCAGTGCCAGCGGAAGCCCGAACATCCCCCCGCCCGACAGTCTCCTCACAAGTATCGTCCCTACCGCTAACATGATAAAAACGAATACCAGTCCCGTCATAAGCAGCCTGGGTACGAATAAAAAAAGTCTTCGCCTGACCACTTCTAAAGTTTCTTTGCAGTACATCCACAACTCGCTAAACTGTCCCACAATACTCCTCCTAACAATTCAAATATCCCGAACACGGCCTTATAAGTCCAAACCCTATTATAACTCATAATGGGACTGCGTCAACCCGCAGCCGGATATATGAATATACCTTATACCCCTCCAGTTGTAGAAAACCAGAGGATAGTTATCCCTGTCAACGGTATGACATGAGATGAGTATCCTGCTTATATCGCCCGGCTGCGGGTTTGCCACCACCACAAGACAGTGGTTGAAGGCATCGTTATGGGGAAAGTCCAGCTGGATTATGTCCCCAAGTTCAATCTGCGAAGGAGATGCTTCCTCCCCTCTGGGCCCAATGCCTCTGTTGCCGGTAACAAAGCGGTGGAAAAACTCCACCCCGGTCCAGGACGGGGAACGATTGGTCAGGCTGTAGTAGTACCAGCCGTTTGTCTTTGTGCTGTTCATGGGGCATCCCCCCGCATGCAGTACCTGCGAACAAAAGTTGGTGCAGTCCCCGCCTAAGTTTTCAAAATCGTAGTATTTCGGGTTCCTGTCCAGCGCCCACAGGTGCGCGTATTTGACGGCGGCTCTGCGGTCATACTGCCCAAGCCGCAGTACCGGCACCCGGCACCCTTGTTCAAAAAACCGGCAGCAGCCGGGGCCCCGCACAAGAGGCCGCCGGTATTTGAATGCTTCTGTTTCCTCATCCCGGTACCTGTGGGATGTAATGTACCATTCGTTATTGCTCTTCTTTAGCGTCAGGTCATGTATAAGTCCATTCATTGAAGATACCGTGTCACGGCTTATCCGGAAAACCACCCTGTGCCCTTCCCTGACCCTTACCCGCACCTGGCCGCATCTTATTATTGTTTTTATAAATTCAAGGCCCAGCTCCCAGTCATGGTAGCAGAGCCCTGTTTCCTTCGCCCTTTCCAACCGGGATAAATACTTTTTCTCCTCGGTTTCCATGTCCTTCCCCAGGCAGAAAGCATCAAAGGAAACCGGCATCCCGCATTCCAGGCCCCTATACCGATATTCAAAGTATTCCCTTATCCTTTCTCTTACCCTGTCGACCTCACCCATTTTCCCTTTCCCTCCACAAACCCTCTGTAATAAAATATGTGGGTTTTTGGTCAATAATGCCCCAATAAAAAAACCCGGCCTTCGCCGGGCGCTTAAACCCTGTTCCCGCAGGCCGGGCAAAACTCGGACCCTTCCTGTGCCAGTGCTCCGCATTTTTGACATACCGAGCCGTTTGCAACTTCCACCTTGTAATGGGGCCCCTCGTCAATAACCCTTGTAGTCCCTTCCAGTTCCCTGCCGCACACATGACAGTAGCGCTGGGACGCTTCCACCACTTCGCCGCATTTTCTGCACAGGCTGCCTCCCCTGATCTGTACAACCTTCTGGTTAAGCATTTTTACCTTGTAGTTTAGCTCGTCAATAAGATGGCACTTTTCAATAATTTCCTCCTGTTTGACATTGCCTTTTTTATAGTCGCTGTATATGAACTTGCCTATCTCCTCATATAGGTCGTTTATTTTTTCCTTTTCGGAAGCAACATCCATTTTAACCTTTGCAATTTCGAATAATTCACCGGATTTCTGTGTAACCGCCTTGGTGCCCTGGGAAATCTTCCTGCTTATATCGTCCCAAAAATTCATTGATCCTCCTCCTAAATTCGGTTCTTTACCATATTATATACCAAAACTTTCCCCGGGTCTATTGCTGCCTGGCAGCCTCCTTCCGCCCTGCCCCGGCCGCATTTATAATTACCACCGCCGATATAACAAGAGCTATCCCTGCAAACTGAATAAGGCTTAACACTTCCTTAAGCACAAATATACCCAGTACAACCGTAACCACAGGCTCAAAGGTGCTCAGTATAGCCGCCCTTGAAGGGCCAACCTCCTTTACTCCCAGGTAAAATGCAATAATGGCAATGGCGGTGGAGAAAACCGCAATGGCCAGTACCGCCAGCCAACCCTTCAGAGTAATACTGCTGTATACCTGTCCCATAAACAATCCGGCAGCCGTCATGGTCACCGCTGCCGAGGTTACTATATAGGAAGAAACCACGATCGGGTCAATGTCGCTAAGGGACCCGGCAAAATCTCCGCCCAACAGTATTATATAGACGGCGTAGCATCCCGCCGCCGCCACCGCCAGCATCATACCCGTCGTATTCACGTATATGCCCGGTGCCCACACCGTCATGGCGGTTCCCAAAAAAGCCATTACAAGGGCGGACAGCTGCATTTTTGCCATTTTTTCCTTTTTGAAAACAAGCATATAAAGGCTGACAAAGACGGGATATAAATAAAGGCCCATGGATGTAAGGCAGGCGGGTATATAGTTTAATGACAAAAAAAAGCATATGGACGTTACTGCGTAGAAAACACCGCCCAATAGAAATGTTTTCGTCAGCTGTTCCCTGTTTAGCGCCGCCTTTTTTATCCTGCCGGTCAGGATATTATAAAGCCACATAATCACGGCTGCCGTTATATACCTCATAACCAACACCGAAACAGCGTTTGCACCTTCAGCGTAAGCAATCTTTCCGGCAATACCCATGATACCGAACCCCGCCGCCGAAACCAGTACCAGCATACTGCCCCATAGGTTCCTATCCATATCGCTCCCACCCGTCCCTCCATCAGTATAACCGGCATTCACCATGGAATATGCCCGGCCGATGCTTTCCTCATATTCCCTGCAGGTCGCCAAACAACCCACCCATTTCAAAGGGTTCCAGGTAAAGGGGATGCTCTCTGCACAGCTTAAGCACTCTTTCCCTGTAGGTGTCCAGCCGTATCCCCTTATCGGCGCCTGTAACAAGGTCGGCTATTATCTCGGATACACTGTCTATGTCCCGCTCCACAAAACCCCTGGAGGTTACCGCCGCGGTCCCTATCCTTATACCGCTTGTAACGGCGGGAGAAGCCGGATCATAGGGAATCATGTTTTTGTTTACCGTTATACCCACTTTTTGCAGTATTTCCTCGGCCTGCCTGCCGGACATCCGTGCCGACCGTAAGTCAACCAGCATCAGGTGGTTGTCGGTACCGCCCGACACAATCCTAAGGCCCCTCTGTGCCAGGTTTTGTGCCATCCTCCGGGAATTGTTTATTACCTGGCGCTGGTATGAAGCGAATTGTTCGGTCATCGCTATCCTGAAGGTAACCGCCTTCGCCATAACATTGGGCAGTATTGGCCCGCCCTGTATTCCTGGAAATATCGCCTTGTCAACCTTGTCGGCGTGCTCGGTTTTGCACAGAATAATACCCCCCCGGGCACCCCTCATTGTTTTGGTGGTGGTACTTGTCACTATATCGGCATAGGGCACCGGGCTCGGATGCAGCCCTGCGGCCACCAGCCCGGCAATATGGGCCATATCCACCATAAAATAGGCTCCTACACTGTCGGCTATATCCTTGAACCGTGCAAAATCAATCTCTCTCGAATATGCACTGGCACCGGCTATAATCAGCTTTGGCCTGTGCTGCTTAGCAAGCTCTGCCACCATATCGTAGTCAATCAGCTCGGTATTCTTATCCACCCCGTAATCTACAGCATTATAGAACTTCCCTACTATGCTCACCCGGCTGCCGTGGGACAGGTGTCCGCCGTGCTGCAGATTCATGCCCATTATAGTATCACCGGGCTCAAGAAGTGCCATAAAGGCCGCCAGGTTGGCGTTGACTCCCGAATGGGGCTGAATATTGGCGTGCTGTGCCCCGAAAAGCTTTTTAGCGCGCTCTATACCGATGCTTTCAATATGGTCAATATATTCGCAGCCGCCGTGGTACCTTTTGCCGGGATATCCTTCCGCGTACTTGTTGGTAAGTACCGACCCCTGGGCCTCCAGTACAGACTGGTACACAAAGTTTTCGGAAGCTATAAGCTCGATGGTGGATATCTCCCTTACCAGTTCCTTTTCCAGCCACTGCGCTATTTCCGGGTCCACTACGCTTAGTCTTTTCACTCTGTATTCCTCCCGTTATTAGATGTCTATTCTGTCCTAAGCGGACAAATATTATATACTTATTCTACCACTAAGGTTTTATTCCTTTATTAATCCACATTTTATTTGCCCTTATTATAGGCTGTTGTTATAATCTAATTGAACCAATCTATAGGAGGTGCTGTATGTCAGCCATATTTGATACCACCGAAGAATACGCCTTGATGCTGGACCGCCGGGACAGCCTCGGGGGATTCAGAGAACGCTTTTATATTCCGGAAGGCAAAATCTATATGGACGGAAATTCCCTCGGGCTCCTTTCAAAGGACGCCGAACAATCGCTTTTGAAAGCCCTTGATGATTTTAAGAAACTTGGCATTGACGGCTGGATGGATGGAAATCCTCCCTGGTTTACCTTTGCCGAAGAACTGGGAAGGAAACATTCTTTTCTTGTGGGAGCCGGTGAAAACGAAGTGATTGTGCATTCGTCAAACACCGTTAATCTACATAACCTGATCGCCACCTTTTTCAGACCGTATGGCACAAAAAACAAAATCCTTATTGACGAACTTAATTTCCCTTCGGACAGGTACGCGGTGGACAGCCAGCTTCGGCTCCACGGCCTGGACCCAAAAACACACGCGGTCGTGGTCACAAGCCGTGATGGGAGAACCCTGGAAGAGGAAGACATAGTGAAAGCCATGACAGGGGATATAGCCCTGGCAATACTTCCCTCGGTGCTTTACAGGAGCGGCCAGCTTCTCGATTTGGAATACCTCACCAAAGAGGCCCATAAACGCGGTATACCTATAGGGTTTGACTGCTGTCATTCGGTGGGGGCTGTACCCCACAAATTTTCCGAATGGGGAGTGGACTTTGCCTTCTGGTGCAGCTACAAGTATTTAAACAGCGGACCCGGCGCCACCGCCGGGATATATGTAAACAGCAGGCACTTTGGCAAAGCCCCGGGGCTTTGGGGCTGGTGGGGCTGTGACAAATCAAAACAGTTTGACATGAGCCCTGAATTTTTTAAGGCACGGGGGGCCGGGGCATGGCAGATAGGTACGGTACACCTTTTCAGCACAGCTCCGCTTCTGGGATCCCTTAAGATATTCTCGGAAGCCGGGATAGAAAACATAAGGGAAAAATCGCTTAAGCAGACCGAATACCTAATGTTCCTTATAGACAAGCTGCTTACCGCAGAACCATATAACTTTAAAATAGGAACCCCAAGACAGCCGCAGCGCCGGGGCAGCCACATAGCGCTGGAGCATGACACCGAAGCGGTAAGGATTAACACAGCCCTGAAAAAACGCGGCGTTATTCCGGATTTTCGTTTCCCCAACGTGATACGCCTTGCACCAATAGCCCTGTACACGTCCTATCACGAAATCTGGCAGGTGGTGCGGCACATTGAGGAGATAATCGATTTGAAGGAATACGAGAGCTTTCCCAAGGAAAGGGGAACGGTTTCATAAAAATAAGGCGGGAAAAACTCCCGCCTATTTTTGCGCCTCTATCCGATTGTCTATAACATCCCACATCCCGGGATCCTCCAGCCCCACCCGCCACAGGGCGATGCCGCCTATATTATACTCTTTGGCTATATCAAGCTTATGCTCCAGGCTGTATTTGCTCTCAAACCACACTTGGTGGGACAAGCCGTTTTCCCGGTATTTGAAATATGGAACCCTGGCGGTTTCATCCCACTGTATCTGTACTCCCCTTGATGCGGACAGGTTAACTGCCTGGGAATAGGAAATATACCCGGCACCCTTTTTGCCGGTCGTCCAGTCAAAACCGTAGCCCGGAATACCCATCAGTATCTTTTCCGGAGGTATTTGACCCACCGCATATTTCATCACGTTTTCTACCCAGTTATACGAAGCCACAGGCCCCGGTCCGCTTGAATACCCGTGCTCGTCATAGGTCATAATGGCAACCCTGTCGGAATATCTTGCTATCTCTTTGTAATCAAAGGGCCCCGACCAGGTATTTGATGTATTGTCGCCTGTCTTTGCCGGTACGCATACCGTTATCCTGTATCCTTTCAGGGACAGTTTTTCATACAGTTCCTTCATAAGCGCAGAAAATCTGTCCCTGTCCGAAACATAAATGCTTTCAATATCCATATTAATTCCGTCGTAGTTGAATTCCTTAAGGTTTGCTTCAACATTGTCTATAAAGACTTTGCGACTCTCCTTTGTTGCCAGCATCTTTTTCGCCAGCTCCTTACCGTTGGCTTTACCTCCGTAAAGCAGATTGTGTACAAGCATAAGAACTTCCATGTTTTGCCGGTGGGCCCTGTCTATTATCCGCTTCTTCTCCTGTGCCGTGAAACCTTCCTGCGGGTGATGCTCCTGCAGTTTGACTGCATCTCCGGGAGACAGCCTGTACCAGAAAGGCGCTATCGCGCTTAAATTTTTACTGTACTTTACCATATTTTCGTAGGAACTGGGGTGTATATATTCGTCGTCCACATAAAAACCCAGAACATAGCGGCTGCCCAACCAGGAATCGGGATCCCGGCCCTCTTCCCCATATGTATCTTCGTTCTTTCCAGGCAATTGGTCCGGCTCTTTTCTGCTTCCTATCCCGTCTTCGTCAAGACCCGGGAACATTGATAAAAAACCGGGCCTCTTAAAACCTTCATCTATCACTTCCCTAAGCTCCGTTTCACTAAACTTTTGGCCTGTTTTGTCGGCTGCAGGGCCGCCAAAAACCGCCACCGCCGCCAGTGCCGCAATCGATACCGCTGCAAAAGCCGCCCTGGCCTTTATAAGTGTGTTCATATGAAACCCCCCACCCGTTTTTTGCCGTCCTTTTAATTGTACCATGTACCAAATGCGCTATCACCCTGTAAAAGATGGCAGATACCGTTAGATAGCAAATGGAGGATTTTCGGTACATTAGTGGAAACAATAATTATGGACCACCAAATAACATAAAGAGGGTATTTGAATGGATATAGTAAGCGCATGCCTTTGCGGAGTTAACTGCAGGTATGACGGAAAGAACAATCTGCATCCAGAGCTCAAGGAAAGGGTAATGAGGGGAGAACTGCTGCCAGTCTGCCCCGAGGTGCTGGGCGGCCTGCCCGTACCCAGGATTCCGTGCGAAATAAAGGACGGCAGGGTATATACCCGGGACGGCCGGAACGTCACCCGGCAGTTTATGACCGGTGCAAAAAAGACCTTGGCAATCGCCAAAGCCTCCGGAGCAGAAAAAGCCTTCCTCAAGCAGAGAAGCCCCTCCTGCGGCTGCGGCAGGATTTATGACGGCAGCTTCTCTGGCAATATCATACCGGGGGACGGCATCACTGCCGCCCTCTTAAAACAAAACGGCATTGAGGTATTCACCGAAGAAGACCTCGGGCCGGTTAATGCATCCCGGTATCCTTAATCCACTATTTTTCTTTTCATTAAAAAGTGCCTCCTGCCTGTTTTGTTACTTTTTTATATTGTTTATTGTCTGTAATTTACCGGTAACTATTCACCCGAAGGTAGGAAGCTCAAAAAATAAGACCCCGGACAGCAAAAAACCGTCCGGTAGTCTTAATTTTTTTCTGGTCGGAGTGAGAGGATTTGAACCTCCGGCCTCTGCGTCCCGAACGCAGCGCTCTACCAAACTGAGCCACACCCCGGCGCATAAAGTTTTATTCTTCATGTAGTATAACTTAAATCGGTCAAAAAATCAACTGTATTACTCCGGCAGATCGTATCATAGTATCTTTGCTTCTGACATTAAAACTGCCGGACCTTTTTATAACGGCCCGGCAGCCTTTTTTTCTATTTCATCAGATTCTGCTGCAGCACTCCGACGCCTTTTCCAAATTGCACCGGCATTCCCGCCCTGTACAGTGCTCTTTCTATGGTTGCAATAACCGAGACCAGGTCGTGTTTATCTATATTGCCCATATGTCCCAGTCTGAACATTTTGCCCGCATATGCCGCCAGCCCGCCGGCCACCATTATGCCTTCCTCTGCCAGAAGGCTTCTGAACTTTGCATCGTCGGTGCCCTCAGGATAAATCAAATTTGACAAGGTAACGGCTCTGCAGCATTCCTTTGCAAGTATCTTAAATCCCAGACCTTCCAAAGCCGCCTGCATTGCTTCTGCATTTTTTTTGTGCCTTGCGTATCTTTTTTCTATTCCCTCTTCTTTTATGATTCTCACGGATTCCTTAAGCGCCCATACCATATTTACCGCCGGTGTTGCGTAATACTTGGAAGGGTCATTCATAATCGGAAGCCATTTTTCAAAATCTATGAAGTATTCCGGGATATCTCCCAGGCTCTTTCTCCTTTGAAGGGCTTTTTCGCCTGCCCACAGCATGGTTAGTCCCGGCGCAACTCCGAAGGCTTTCTGTGTACCGGTAAACAGTATGTCTATTCCCATATCGTCGACATACTCGGGCTCAGCCGCCGTTGCGCAAACCCCGTCAACTATGTATATAGTTTCGGGGAAATCCTTCATCATTTCACCTATCTCGGCGACTGGTGCGCATACCCCTGTGGATGTATCTACATGGGTGACAGTCATAGCGGTATAATTTTTCCGGCTCAGCTTTTCTCTTATCTCTTCAACGGGAACTGTTTCGCCCCATTCGCTGGAGACAATATCCACATTCAGGCCTTTTCTTTTCCCAAGCTCTATGAATCTGTCTCCAAAGAACCCGTGTGAAACAACAAGCACATTGTCTCCTCTTTTTGTAGTATTGGCTATAGCCATTTCCATGCCCATTGTTCCACTGCCTGCAACCACGAAAACTTCACCGCTGCACCTGAATAAACTCTTTAAGTCATTCAGAAGTTCCTTGAAATCCCTTACAAACTCAGGATCGCCGAAGGCCACTGTTTCCCTGCCCATCTGGTCCTGTATCGACCTGACCACCGGAGTAGGCCCCGGAATCATAACCAGTTTTTTGGTTTTCATAAAATTCTTCCCCCTTTTACCATTAGTAAATTATGTTTTACTAATAGTTTAATTATATCCTTACAAGGTACCACTGTCAAGAACATTGGCAGAATATTAACATGGAATTAACAAAGGCATTGACATTTTTAATAATAATGTAATATTATTTAACATAAGTAAATTATTTTTTTGACAGGAGTGGTGTTTGTGAATAGCAGGATAAAAAACGATACCAAAACCATAGGTTCTGTTATTAAAGCCGTCGAGGTCATGGAGGTACTGGCCAAATCCGAATGCGAACTTGGACTTACTGAAATAAGCAGCAAATTGAATTATGGTGTCAGTGCTACCTATCATCTGCTCAATACACTAAAACAACTGAATATCATTCAGCAGGATAAGAAAACAAAAAAGTACAGGATAGGCTTTGCGCTGTTTAGGATAAGCGGAATGGCAAAAAGGCAAAATGTACTGGCAAACCTGGCGCAGCCGTATCTTGACGAGCTCAGAGAACTGGTTGGCGAAACATGCAACCTGGTGGTGCTGGACGGCAGCGATGTCGTTTATATTGCCCAGTCCGAAAGCAGCAATCTTCTTAAAATGTTCACCCAGCTCGGTGCCAGAGTTCCACTGTACTGTACCGGCGGAGGCAAGGTTCTTCTGGCCTACCAGCCCGAAAAAATCCAGGAATTCATATTGGGTAAAACAGATTTTAGTAAATTCACGAAGAATACAATCTCCAACTCCAAAGACCTGATAAATGAACTGAAAACCATCCGAAAACAGGGCTATGCCCTGGACAACGAGGAGCGGGAAGAAGGGGTCACATGCGCCGCTGCCCCGGTTTTCGACTGCTATGGCGAAGCAGTGGCATCAATAAGCGTATCCGGTCCCACATCAAGGCTTATGGAAAAAGGAATGGACAAAATTATTAGAAACGTGACCTTTGTTTCGAAAAACCTGTCCGACCGTTTGGGGCATACAACCACGGGTTAGGGTTAATCATCTCAGTTCCACCACCGTTACGCCGTCTCCGCCTTCCCCGAAACTACCCCTCCTGAAGGAAGCCACGTACCGGTTTGACCTCAAAAGCTGCTGTATGCCGCTCCTTAATACGCCGGTACCCTTTCCGTGGATTATTGTTACCTGTTTTAATCCTGAAAGATGGGCGTCGTCCAGGTATTTATCCACATTCATTATTGCATCATCCAGCACCTGTCCCCTAACGTCCACCTGGGTGGATATTGTTGCCGCCTTCGACATGGACTTTTTGTCAGTCTTTGTTACACTCTCATTAAATTTTTCCTCAACAGTCTCAAGATTGTTTATTTTTACCTTGATTTTCATTATTCCTACCTGCACCAAAGCCTGTTCATCATCCGAAACTTCCAGCACGGTGCCCTTCTGCCCAAGGCTTATTACCCTTACCGGATCGCCGGGTTTAAGATCCTTAGGGCTTTGCGCGGTACGTTCTTCTTCAATACCCGTGCTCAGGGCTTCTTCCAGCTTTTCCATATCCCACCGTATTTTTTGTCTTACCTTTTCTATCCTTTTGTTTCTCTCGGCTCCCTCAACGGCTGCAAGGCTTCTTAATTCCCTTATGACCTCTTCCGCATCTTTTCTTGTCTTTTCTAGAATGGTCTTGGCTTCCAGCCTTGCCTTATCAATCATTTTATCCCGTTTTTCCTCAAACCGTTTAACCTTTTTCTGATAATCGTCCTTTACCCTCTCCACTTCCTGCCTTAACCGCTGTGCCCATTCCTTCTCCCGCTCCGCCTCTTTTTTGTTTTTCTCCAAATCCCCTATTATGTCTTCAAACCTTACCTCTTCACCGGAAAGATACATGGAGGCGCTTTCAACAAGACTCTCTTCCAGTCCCAACCGCTTGGAAATCTCAAATGCATTGGACTTTCCCGGTATTCCTATGGTAAGCCTGTAAGTCGGGCTCAGGGTATCCACGTCGAACTCGACGCTGGCATTTTCGACCCGCTCCTTTGTAAGCGCATACTGCTTGAGCTCGCTGTAATGGGTGGTGGCAATGGTGCTGATACTTTTCCCGTGTAGGTAGTCCAGTATTGCCATCGCCAGGGCTGCCCCTTCGGTCGGATCGGTACCGGCCCCGAGTTCATCCAGCAGTACAAGGCTGCCCCTGTCCGCCTGCCTTAATATATCCACAATATTGGTCATATGGGCTGAAAAGGTGCTGAGGCTCTGTTCTATGCTCTGCTCGTCACCTATATCCGCAAACACGTCCCTATACAGCGTAAGCTCGGTTCCCTCCTGGCAGGGTATCTGCAGCCCCGCCTGGGCCATCAGAACCATAAGGCCCACTGTTTTCAGGGTCACCGTTTTACCGCCGGTGTTGGGACCGGTTATTACCAGCACGTCAAAGTCCCTGCCCAGGTGAATGCTCACCGGCACCACAGCCTTCGGGTCTATAAGCGGATGCCTTGCCTTTATTAGGTTTATATAGCCGGAGGTATTATATAGCGGCCGGCTGCCTTCCATTTCAAGCCCCAGCTTGCCCCGGGCAAACATTACATCCAGCTCCACAAGGATTTCCATATCCGTCCGGATATCTTCCAATATGTCACTCACAATCAGTGTGAGGGCGGAGAGTATCCTCTCGATTTCCATTTTTTCCTTTACGCCCAATTCCCTCAGCCTGTTGTTAAGTTGAACCACAGCCATCGGCTCAATGAATAACGTAGCTCCGGTTGAAGACTGGTCGTGCACAATACCCGGTACGCTGCCCCTGTATTCCTGCTTCACAGGAACCACATACCTGTCCCCCCGGGTTGTGACTATGGCATCCTGGAGATATTTTTGCAAACCTGCGGAACTAATCATTGAGCCGAGTTTGCTTCTAATCTCCTCATTGGCCGAACTTATCTGTCTTCGGATATTCCTAAGGGCGGGACTTGCATTATCGGCTATCTGCCCCGGTCCCTCTATACACCTTGTTATTTCCCTTTCCACTTGCGGATGAGGAATGAGGTTTTCCACCATTGATGTTAGAGTTCCAAACCCTTCCTCCCCGTCTTCCCTCGGGGCTTTCATATAGTCCTGAATATTTGCACTGCATCGCAGCAGGTCAGCTACGTTTAGAAGCTGTTCGGTATCCAAAATACCGCCGGCTTCAACTCTCTTTAACATCGCCCCGAGGTCTGTGACACCGCCAAGAGGGGGTGCCCCCTTTTTTACAAGCGCCTTAATGCACTCGTCGGTTTCCTGCTGCAGCCTTTCCACCTCTTCCAGGCTGCAGGACGGTTTCAACTCTAAGCATTTACTTCTGCCCGCATTGGATGCAGCCATTTCCGAGAGCCTTTTAACTATTTTATCAAATTCCAGTGTTTTAAGCATATTTTCCTTCATCATATCGTTCCTTTCAAATCAGCCTAAATATCCCGCTTTCCTTATTATATCAATTAAAAGCATCGGTTAACAAATCTCTTTCGGTACCAAAAATAAAGCATAAAAAAAGGGCTTTACCGCCCTTTCCTATTTCCATATCCGTTGTTTCACTCCAGCTTTTTCAGCCGCCTCCAAAGCGTTGTAACGCTTATTCCTAACTTTTCCGCCGCCTGCGTTTTGTTGCCGTTGGTCTCCTCCAACACCTTCCTAATCGTTTCAGCTTCGACGTTTTTCAAAAGGCCGTCGTTTAATTGTGCTTCTGTATGGGCATTGGATTGTCTTTCTGTAGAATAATCCGAAGATCTGCCCATGACCTCGGATACTATATCAGCATCAATTGTATCCTTCTTGCATAAAACCACTATTCTTTCAACTACATTCTCCAACTGCCGTATGTTTCCCGGCCATTTCTGATTAACCAGTTTGCTTATGGCCTCCCGGGAGATACTTTTTATGCTTTTGCCCAGCCTTCTTCCCTTCTCTTCAATGAAGTAGTCAACAAGGGCAGGGATATCCTCAGGCCTTTTTCTCAAAGGAGGTATTTCAAGCCTGAGCACACACAGACGGTAATATAAATCTTCCCTGAAGCCGCCTTTTTCCACCTCACTGTAAAGGTCCCTGTTGGTGGCAGCAATAATTCTTATATCTATTGGAATAATCCTGTCATCACCCAGTCTTACCACTTCTTTCTCCTGTAGCACCCTCAAAAACCTTGCCTGAAGCATTGGCGACATCTCGCTGATTTCATCAAGGAAAATGGTTCCTTCATGTGCCAGTTCAAACAATCCGGTTTTACCTCCTTTCCTGGCACCTGTAAAGGCTCCTTCAACATAACCGAACAGTTCACTTTCCAAAAGGTTTTCAGGAAGGGCTGCACAGTTAACCGCCACAAAGGGTTTGTCATTGCGGTTGCTGGCGTTATGGATGCTTTGAGCAAACAATTCCTTTCCGGTTCCCGTTTCTCCAAGAATCAAAACCGTACTGTCAACCTCAGCATATTGCTTTGCTTCCTCCTTAGCCTGTGATACCGCTGTGCTGTTACCCACAATCTCTTCAAACCTTGCTTTTGCAATATGCCCTTTATATAACAGCTTTTTTCGGATCTTGCTCTCCATTTTCTGTATCTTGTCCAGTTCCTGAAAAGTAGCAACCACTCCCAATACTTCTCCTTCAACCACTATGGGCACTCTGTTGGTCACGATGGATATTTCTCCTATACGCTGGATTTCTCCCAACTCTGCTTCTCCCGATTTAAGTACATAATTCATCCTGGTATTTTCCACCATGTCATCTACAGGCCTGCCTATTGCTGTCTCTGCCGATACTCCTGCTATTTTCTCCGCCACAGGATTAAATACAGTTATTTTTCCGTCTTTATCCATGCCTATTATTCCATCATAGGCAAAATCAATTATTGATTTCAGTATTTGTGCTTTTTCCTTTTCCTTCAATTGGACTTCGAGCAGATTTTTTGCATATTTTATTGCTTCAACTATTGCTTCCTCTCCCGATTCAATAAGAACACCGTTATATCCCAGTCTCTGTGTTGCGCTAATTACTGCTTGTCCTCCTATGAACACCCTTATACCGGAC
>CAZGUG010000021.1:20873-31328 GCA_964529035.1 uncultured Clostridium sp. | reverse complement strand
TCCTATATATTGGCTATGTAATATATGCCTTGTTAACCACCGGATTCTTCAATGATTATCTGTGCCGCCTTCTCAATAGTTATTCCCTGGTCCATGCTGCTTTTTCTTATGTGTTCATAGGCTTTTTGTTCCGAAGTCTCCAGTCTGTCCATAAGGATTCCCTTGGCTTTTTCTATGTTCTTTCTGGCCGAAAGTGAATTTTTCAATCTTTCAACCCTTTTCTCAAGGGTTGTTATTCTGCTGGAATTAATAAGCGAAAACTCTACGATTTGCATCAGTTGGACGGGGTTTATCGGCTTGGTTACATATGCAAACACCTTCATGTGTTTAAGCTTTTCAACAAAATCCCTGTTGGGGTTTGCTGTCATATATACAACCGTTGAAAGTCTTTCCCTTTCTATCAGGCTGCCGGTTTCATATACATTGGTACCCCAGAGGTTAACATCCATCAGTACCAGGTCCGGCCTTATGCTTCTGGCAATACGCATCGCTCCGGAACCGTCACTTGCCTGATAGGTCCTGTAGCCTCTTTTTTTAAGCATATCATTTATATGATTTATTAAAGTCTGACTGCTTGAAGCTATCAGTATACTGCTAATATCCATCCGACCACCCCGTACATTATATGCATTTCAATAATTATATCATTTACTGCAAATATTCCAAAACCGTTTGCACATGTACGGCAGCGCCTATACAAAGCGCATCTTCTTCTATATCAAAGTAGGGACTGTGGGCCACATACTGTGTTTTGCCTTCTCTGCTGCCGCTGCCAAGCCGCCAGAATACGCCGGGTACCCTCTGCAGATAATAGGCAAAATCCTCAACCCCCAGTCTCGGTTTTTGTATATCAATTACTTTATCGCCCACAATCTTAGCGGCGGCCTTTCTTACCATTTCGGCCATGGAATTGTCATTTATAAGCAAAGGATACCCTGCGTCAAACAGTACACGGTGTTTTGCACCCATTGCCCTGCAAATATTCATTGCGATGTCTTCTATGCCCTCATGTATCCTTTGGCGGGTTGCACTGTCAAGGGTCCTAATTGTCCCGGTCATTTCCACCCTGTCGGCAATTATATTGGCCTGGCTGCCGCCCCTTATTATTCCAACAGTCATAACCCCGGGTTCCATGGGATCTATCTGCCTGCTTATCACCTGCTGCAGCGCATTTATAATCTGGGCCGAAACCGCTATTGCATCTACTCCTTCGTTGGGCTGTGCCCCGTGGGCTGATTTCCCGATGACCTCTATCCTGAAGTCGTCGGAACAGGCATTCGCGATGCCGCATCTTATGCCCACCGTCCCCACTTCCAGCTCGGGTGATACATGGAGGCCAAAAACCGCGTCAACCTTCGGATTATCCAGCACGCCTTCCTCCACCATCCGGGCTGCTCCTCCGGTGGTTTCCTCCGCCGGCTGGAATATGAACTTAACTTTTCCGTTAATATGTTCCTTCAGTTCTGTCATCACCATTGCCGCTCCAAGAAGTATCGCGGTATGTGCGTCATGGCCGCAGGCATGCATTTTACCCTTGACCCTTGACGTATACTCCACTTTTTTTCTGTCCTGTATCGGAAGGGCATCCATATCCGCTCTGATGGCCACTGTTTTGCCGCTTCCCCCGCCTTCCAGAAGCGCCGTTACCCCTGTGCCCGCAACACCTCTTTCCACCTCCAGCCCAAGGCTTTCCAGAATCCCGCTCACCACTTTGGAAGTGCGGAATTCCTCGTTTCCAAGCTCAGGATGCATGTGAAAATCCCTTCTAATCTCGATCATCCGCTGTTTGTATTTGTGGACCCTTTCAGGCACATTAATCCTTCCGGTCTGCAAAAAAATACCTCCCTATTGCACTTATTATTTCTCTATTCCTTCCCTGGCCAAAACGCCTTTTTTGTAATAGTGCCTTACTTCTTTAATCTCGCTTATCAAATCCGCCCTCTCCAGTATCTCGGGACAGGCCTTCCTGCCGGTGAAAACAAGCTCCACTTCCTTAGGTTTTTCTTCAATAAGCCCTGCAAAATCATCGGCGGGTATTAGCCCGTAATACACGGCGATATTGGCCTCATCCAGTATTACTATGTCATAATCCCCCGACATTATTACCCTTTTGATCTCTTCAAAACCCTTCCTTGCAGCACTAATATCCTCATCCGTCGGTTTTCTGTCAATAAAACAGCCCCTGCCATACTGCTTAACCACTATATCCGGGTATAACTTCTGCAGTGCATTCAGCTCGTTGTAATACATTCCCTTCACGAACTGTCCCATGTAAACCCTTAGCCCGGCTCCCACAGCCCTTACAGCAAGGCCTATGGCTGCAGTTGTCTTACCCTTTCCGTCCCCTGTATAAACCTGCACATAACCTACCATTCACACACCTCCCCGTGTTCTACGGCACAGCTTTATTTTATCATACGTATCTTTTTATATCCCCTGTAATATTCTATTCGGATCTTTTTGTTTTATAGGCCAGGGGCTTCAATAAGAACCCTGCAGTCTTCAACAGATTTTTATCGCTGTTGAACAGTCTGTTTCCAAGAGAGCCGTTTAGTGTTTTTACCATAATGTCAAACCTATTATTGTCCATTCTTTCCAGGGTTCTTCGCAGCACAACAGACCTCTGATAACTGGCCCTCAACAGCTTTGTGCTTTTTTCATAATCGTCCAGTCCGCATATGTCCCTGGCAGCCTGTATACCGGTATATATCGAGGCAAATTGTCCGAACCCAAGAAAGGGCATGATTGAACCGAAGTTGTTGCCGGTAAAAAAAGTATTCCCGATGCGGGGGTGCCTGCATATACCGATTATATATTTACTGATTTCGAAACCGTCAGTTATTCTGAGGTTTTGTCTGTACACCCTGCATACATCATTGTAAAACCTGTCCCACAGTATATTGATATTAAATCTTTTGTTTTCGGGATAATCAGGATAACCTATTACTATATTCGCTTCTTTTTCTGATATGGGTATAAAATATCCGTACCCCTTCGGTGCCAGTTCATTGTTGAGCCACGCCCTCACAGTGTATGGGTCGAAGTCTCCCGATACAATGGCACCCTTAAGAGTAACGGATAAATCCTGCCGGAAATCCTGTACCTTCATAGCATAGGATGCATCCCCGGTTGCCATGACAACATGGGTAAAGCTTTTAAGTAGCTGCCGGTATGTGTACCGGGAACCAAAGACTATTTTGCTTTTCAACTGCCCTGCCAGCTGCTTCTCAAAGGATACCGGATGCCTGCCCCTCGTGTTGGTAAACCCAAGGTGCCCCTTTATATGGGCACTTTGGTTCTGTGAATGGATTATCAGGTTGCTTATATTACCGGTCGGTTTCAGATATATTCCGTGATCCTCCGAAAAATACTCAATCGGGTCCTTTATCGGCCTGGTCAAAACCGGCAGCAGTATTTCACAGTTGACAAACCTGTCCCCTACCTGTCTTCGTTTTTCAAACACCGTTGGGCTAATTCCGTTCTTCTCTAAAGTTATGGCACAGGTAAGCCCCGATAAACCCGCACCCATAACTGCTACTTCAACCATAGTAATCACCTCCCCTTTATATTAATGACATAATGTTACATGAAATATGCCAGAGAACCCGGATTTATAATATTTTTCCCTTTAAAAGGAACAATAACTTTATTATCCGTCATATCGAAGGGAGACAGCCATGCACACCGGTTCAAGGAGAATGAAATTGTTCAGGGAAATTGCAAGACTTGCCTTTTATAAACAGCTTAAGGAAAAAATTGACGAGATACCCTATAGCTTTAGCTCCGGGCCCGGCGGCATTAACGCCGCAAAAAACGAAGTGTTGGTGGCCATAGGTCTTAACCCCACTTCAAACACCGATACCGAACTGTCCAGGGAGGTGGACGCCGCCCTGAACCTGGATGAGATAGAGCTTCCCCTTGTGACTGTTAACGGCAGCATCTGTAGCGAGTGTGACCAGGAAAACCGGCGGGAATGCCAGGACGCCTGCATATTTTACCCGGATACCAAGACCAAAAACAATGGTCCCATAATAGAAAACGGAAAATGCTTATCCTGCGGCCGGTGCATCCCCCGCTGCCCCCTGGGGGCGATAAACGATAAGATTGAGTTCATTCCTATCAGCAAATTTCTTGACCGCGGAACTCCGGTATATGCCGCAGTGGCCCCGGCGGCAGCGGGACAGTTCGGGGCAGGCGTAACCATGGGTAAGTTAAGGAGTGCCCTTAAGTCCATAGGCTTTGTCGATATGTTGGAGGTGGCTCTGTTCGCCGACATGGTAACTCTAAAGGAGGCCGACGAGTTCAACCTTCTGGTAAAAACCGAGGAGGACTTTATGATAACCAGCTGCTGCTGTCCCGTCTGGGTCAACCTTTTAACAAAACACTACGACAATCTTTATGACAGGCTTACCAAAACCGTATCCCCCATGGTTGCTTCGGGAAGGATAATAAAAGCAATATTCCCCGACTGTAAAACAGTGTTTATCGGTCCCTGCGTGGCAAAAAAAGCCGAAGCAAAGCACCCCGACCTAAGGGGTGCCATAGATTATGTGTTAACCTTCAACGAACTTTTGGAGGTATTCAATGCGCTGGAAATAGACCTTAAATCGCTGCCGGACGACAGTAAAGAGCAGTCCTCGGTTGGCGGCAGGACCTATGCCCGGACCGGTGGCGTAAGCGAAGCGGTCAGGATAACCCTTGAGAGAATTGCTCCCGACAGAACAGTGAAATTTAAAGCCATCCAGGCCGACGGTGTGGCTGAATGCAAAAAGCTGCTGGACAAAATAAAGTCCGGTAAAATCGATGCAAATTTCATAGAGGGAATGGGTTGTAAAGGAGGCTGTGTCGGGGGGCCCAGAACCAACATACAGGCCAATGAGGGCAAAAAATGCATTGAGGAATACGGAAGCAGGGCCAGATACACCAATCCAATTGACAATATAAACGTAAGGCAGCTTTTGAAATATCTCGAAAACCTTCAAACCGACCAATTTGAAAGGCTGCTTTTAAGATGATTATAACAGGTTCCGGTGATAACGTGTTAAGACCTCTCCTATCGCTGCTCGGTAAGAATTATCGGTCCGTCCCCTGTTATGGCTATTGTATGCTCGTACTGTGCCGACAGCTTGCCGTCGGCGGTTCTTGCCGTCCATCCGTTTGAATCTATTTTGCAGCGCCAGGTTCCTTCGTTTACCATAGGTTCTATTGTAATAACCATACCTTCCAACAATCTGAGGCCCTTTCCCGGAGCACCAAAATGAGGGATCTGCGGGTCTTCGTGTATTGTTGGTCCTATACCGTGACCGGTAAAATCCCTGACTACCGAAAACCCTTCCGCTTCAACATAGGATTGAATTGCGTGTCCTATATCACCTATCCTGTTGCCGGCAAATGCTTTTTCAATACCCCGATAAAGGCAGCTTTGGGTGACTTCCAGTAAATGCTTTGCCTTATTCGAAGCACTTCCTACCGCATAGGTCCAGGCGGAATCCGCCAGGCCGCCGTCCAGATTGACAACCATATCAATGGTTACAATATCACCATCTTTCAAACGGTCATTCCGTGGAAATCCATGACAAATCTCATCGTTAACCGAAGCACAGGTGGCATACTTGTAACCTTTGTAACCCTTTTGTTCGGGTACGGCACCATGCCGCCTCAAATATTTTTCAACAAAATCGTCTATTTCCATGGTTGAAATTCCCGGTTCGATAATTTTAAATATTTCCTTATGGCATGAAGCCAGTAGCTTTCCCGCTTCATGCATTTTGTTTATTTCTCTTTCAGACTTCAGAGTTACCAACTTAAGTCCCCCTCGGTATTTGAACTCGCCTGCAAACTTCCTTTATATTTTAACACAAACCACTGTTTTCGGCCAAAACTCAAGTTTAAAAAACACCTTCCCTGTGCTATAATTGCTGTAATATTACAGGCGAGGTAGTTTCAATGTCCAAAACACAAATACGCGAAAACATACATTTGTTTGTTTGCCCCCTTTGCGGGGAAAAAATGCGGATGAAGAACGATAAAAGCATAGTCTGTACAAAGAATCACTGTTTTGACCTGTCCAAAAGGGGATATGTAAACCTGCTCGTGTCCCGGGTTAATACCGAATACGACAGAGATATGCTCGAATCCAGAAACCTGATAATAAAGAGCGGTCTTTTCGAACCCATGACACAGGCGCTGTCAAGCCTTATACTCGAAAATACGCCGAAAGATGCCGCGGACGGTATTAGGATTTTAGATGCCGGCTGCGGGGAGGGCTCACACCTGGCCCAAATAATTGATAGTATAAGCGGCAGCACCAATATGAAAATAACAGGGATTGGTATAGATATTTCCAAGGAAGGTATACAGATCGCATCAAGGGATTATCCCGGTATCGCCTGGTGTGTAGCAGACCTGACAGGGATACCCTTTGCCGATGGCGGTTTTAATGGGGTGCTGAACATCCTGTCCCCCGCCAATTATTCGGAGTTTAAAAGGCTTTTGACCGATGACGGGCTGCTTGTTAAAGTGGTCCCCGGCAGCGGTTACCTTGCACAGCTTAGGGAGTTTTTCTACCGGTCCACCGAAAATGAAGAATACTCCAACCAAAGGGTAATTGAGCATTTCCAAAATAGTTTCAATATGACCGGCATGCATCGGATACTGTACAATATGCCGGTGGATAAGGAAAACCTTAAGCATCTTATCAGGATGACCCCGCTTTCCTGGGGTGCTGCCGACAAAAGGATAAAAGAAGCTCTGAAGACAGGAATACCCGACATCACAGTCGATTTAACGGTTATACTCGGCAAAAGACAAGCCTGAATCGTCCCTGTTATTCGCCAAGCTGCATTATCATCCATTCACCCTGCAGGTCCCTTGTCCTTCCCTTTTCCACAAAGCCGCACTCTGAATATATTTTCAAGGCGGCATTGTTTTCCGGTCTCACTTCCAGTTTAACGGTACTAACGCCGCTTGATTTTAGCAGGTTTAATCCCCTGTCCACCATGGCCCTGCCTATACCCTTACCCCGACAGTCGGGATGCACCGCAACCGACAGTATCTGTCCCGCAGACCCGGTACCCATCTCAAATCCTATGTAAAAGAGCTTGTTGCGTACAACCTTAAAGACCGCAGCCGGGCCAATACCGTAACTGCCGGTCAGCCATCGGTAAAAAGACCTGAACACAAACCCTGAAAGAAGGGCATCCTTCCAAAGGCGTCGTATACTGCCGGCAACCACTATATATCCCTGTACCGTCCCATTATCATCAACCGCCACCAAAAATCCGTCATCCACTGCATGATGAAGCATAAGAAATATATCGGCTACCGCTTCTTTTATCCGCCGGTTGTTTGGCACAAAAAACTCGATACTTTCTGCAAAGGCAAGGCAGAAAATATCCGCAACCCCGGTTATGTGTTTTGAACTGCATTCAATAATTTTCAACCAAACCATCCTCTGTTTCAGATAAGCCCTTAAGGATTATCATTTCATCTATCGTCAGGAAGTAAAAACCCTGCTGTATAAGGCCGTCAATTATCATCGGCAGCGCCTTTACGGTACTGTTTCGGTTACCGCCGGAAGATGAAACCACATTGCCGCTGTCATGGAACAAAAGTATCGAACCGGGCTTTGTCCTCTTCATTACGTTCCTCACTATGTCTGTATGCCTTGTCTCCTCCCAGTCCTGGCTTGACACGTCCCACAGCACGATTGTATATCTCTTTTCCCTAAGTAGTTCCCTTGCGTATTGTGAATATACACCCCGTGGAGGCCTGAAAAGGGTGGGCTTCTGGCCGGTTATGGTTTCTATTGCTTCCTCCGCCAGCATGATTTCGCCATAGGTCGCAGCCTTTGAAAGCGGTACAAGGCTTCTGTGGGAATTGGTATGATTGCCTATGGAATGACCTTCCTCATGCATTCTTTCTACTATACCGGGATGCTTTGAAGCATGGCTGCCCACAAGGAAGAAGGTGGCCTTCACCTCCCTTTCCGCAAGTATATCCAGTATTTGATTGGTATAGACCGGATCCGGTCCGTCATCGAAGGTAAGGGCCACGTATTTGAACTCCCTCGGACCGTTTCTTATGATATCCACCTGCATTCCGAAACCCTTGTATACATAACGGTTAAAGAACACAAGGACCGCCACCAGAAGTACTGCGGCAGCCAGCATAATCTTTAGCATGGTAGCTTTTTTGAAAAACCATCTTCCTGCCAGCCTTTCGCCTATTTCTTCCGGGTGAGATAAAAACTGTACGATGGATACCAGCAGCATAAATATCCCGGTAAAAACAAGCGAATCGGGTTTTCGAAATACCAGCAGCGACAGTACCAGCACAAGACCGGTTACCATTACCGACAAATGGCGTTTTCCCAAGATTCTCTTTGACACTGCAAAGACAAGTCCGCTTAATAGCGCCGTAGTTGGCGAAGCGGCAAGCAGTGCACCCAGCATAACCGTCTCCCCGTCCCTCTGTGCGAAGCGTAACGTGACAGGCCATTCATGTCCAAGCACCACACCAAAGGTGGACACCAGAAATGCAAGCCCGGTGTTTACATATAAGCCTGCCAGAACTACGCAGATAAAGCCTTTGAAAAAGTCCAAGGCAAGGTTTTTGTATCCGTCTTTCCAGTCTGTCTTAATAAGGCCAAAGCAGTAGGAAAACACAAATATATAAACGAATGAAGACATATTGACCCCCGAGGTTTTGATTCAATTTTACATCCATATTTCAGTATACGCAATGCTTAACATAAATTGTCATGCAGACAGAAAAAATAGCCCACTTTTTAAGTGAGCCGCTTCTACTTTTTACTATTTATTCAATCAGTGTGCGTTGACGGTACCAAGGTCGGTTACCCTGCCGCTTTGGACGGCAACTCCCGTTTTAAAGGGGTCGGGGCTGCCGGTTATAAATAATTCGTAAGTATTGGGTGAAAGGGCAAGGATAAAGGACCCGTCGCTTTGTATCTTCGCCTGCAGGGTCCAGTTGCCGGGATTGTTGCGATTAAAGCCCGGCCCGATAGCCATAACTGTACTTCCGGGGGATGCCCCGGTTATTACACCCTTCAGGATGCCCTTGTTGTTATCTATTGTATAGGTTTGGCCGGGGCTGCTTGCGTTAACCGTTATTTGATCTCTTATTGCCATTTCAAAGGACATATGATAGGTTCCGGTGGGTACCATCATAAAATAACCGCCCTGGTCGTCTGTTTCTGCAAAACCGATACTTCTGTCGGTCTGACTGCTAATAAAGTGTATGTGGACACCTTCCTCGGGAGCCCCGGTGTAGGGGTCCCGTACCACACCACATACTGCGGCGGCCTGACTGGCAGCCATTAATTTATAATTCCCGTGTTCCATGGCAGCGTCTTTGCCGGCGGACACATTTATTTCCACCATTTTTTTATCATCCGCCGCCAGGGTGGTGTAGGTTACAATGGCCTTACCGGAAGCATCGGTTGTCGTCTCGGACTGCGACAGCTGTGCATTTCTCTCACCCGCTTCAAAGGCACTTGCATGGAAACTGACCATCGCACCCTCTACAGGGTTTCCGTCTTCATCGGTTACCGTAACGGTAATGGTAGCGGTCTGCCCTCCCCCTTCCGGCAGTACCTGCGGGGTTACTGCAGCAGACATTGATATACTCTCCAACTGCTGCTCCTGATCATCCTCCGGCTGGTCTTCAATGTCCCCGGGCGTATCATCCGCCGGCTCTTCCAGCAGGTCTATTATAGCCGACCCATCGGGACGCTCTACATTATACACGGCGTTTGCTGTAAACTTTGCCATCTGGTCCCTCTTTATGTAAGATTCGCTCGCATAGTCAAGACCCTCGGTAAGACCTAGCTCATCCGCCAGCCTGTCGTACCCGGCCGGCCATTCAAGTCCTTCTGTCTCGTAACCGAGTATCCTTATAAGAATGGCCGCCCACTGGGCCATCTGGAGATTATCGCCGGGATAGTATCCGCCGTCACCATAACCCCCTATTATACCTTCCCCTGCAATAAGGTTAATCCAGCCCACAGCCCATTCGTGGTCCCCCATGCCTATATATACATCGTCAAAGACCTGGGGCAGGCCTTCGGCCTGCTGCACTTCATCTTCGGTAAACCCCACAAGGACTGCTGCTACCTTTGCAGCCTCTGCCCGGGTAAGATTGTCTTCGGGACAAAAATTACCGTCTCCCCGTCCGGATAAAACCCCCAATTCCACCATTTGCTCTATGGCATTTCTGTGAGGATTGTTTTCAATATCAGTCATTGAAGCAGAAGCCGTTACATACGCACTTAAAAGTACGGACAGAATTATAAATATAGCGGTACTTTTCTTCTTCATACTCTTTTCCTCCCTTCAATATTTAGCCTGCATGGCTTTTCATTAATATATCATAATTTTTATTCAATTCCCATGAGTTTGCTTGCCCGCCGCTAAAATACAGCCTCTATTGCAAAAG
>CAZGUG010000021.1:0-20773 GCA_964529035.1 uncultured Clostridium sp. | reverse complement strand
ACATTAATTTAAGTGCTCTCAACTACTAATCCCGAAGGCTCACCCGCGAAAGCATGGAGGTACTGTTAAATGCTGTGGGATGCTCGCTGCCAAACAAGGATGCATTGTCTTTGAACCTAACCCCCATGACATCCAGGAGCTTGAGATTGTTACCACTGCATCATTAAATGTATACCTGCAGGCGGGCCTGCCTGAATTTGCTTCAAGAATCCACGTATCCGTGACTAACGGTGAATTACACAGGGTATTCGTGCCACGGAGTGAAGGTACTCCAGATGGAATTATAATGTATTCCGTGGACAAAAAAACTGTGATATACTTCCTATAGCATGAGAACATCGGAGGTGTAACCTTATGAAGAGTACTGACTGGAAAGAGGCGATAAACAAGCGACGGTCCATCCGCAGCTATGAGATGCTCCCGGTTGAAGAAAACAAAAGGGAACTCTTAGAATCCTTAAAAGAAAAACCGTTGGTGATTTCCTGGAAGATGGCATGAAGGAGAAAGACCTTCCCCCGGAGCTTTTAAACGCCTTTGACCTGGCACGGAGAGCCCCTTCGGCTGCCAACAGCCAGTTCTGGCGCTTCAGGGTCTCACCTGATTATAAAACTGTTTCCATAGCAAAACCTGTAGACTATAAACACTTCAAATGGGAGCATCCCGATGTAGATATCGGCATATGCGCCTGCCATTTCTGGCTGGGGCTTATGACACAGGATATTGACTGCAGGGTTTCGCTGGATGAAGAGCGGGGCCGTGCCCTATGGCACTTCCTGCCTGCTGCCCGGCTGATGCAGCGGGTGGATATAGGCGGTTGCGCTGTTTTCGTTCACGCCTTCAATATAAACCCTGGTTCCATTGTAGGTTACATTGGCCATTACCGCTGAAGTGGCAATTTCCATTGCACGTGTTTTATCGATACTATCAACCTCCCATATAATATTTATGAATAAGTTTAGTCTTTTCATTAAACCGGCAGAGTATTCGACGGATAAATTATCAAACCCGATTTTTTACTTTTGTAAGAAATGCAACCCTGTGGTAAAATTATGTGTCTAATGAACAGAAGGCAGGCGAAGGAATTTTAATGGATGAGCAGAGCATTATAAAGGGCATAAAAAACGCGGAGGAATGGGCCGTTGAAGCGGCGGTTGAAATGTACGGCGACAGGCTTGTAAAGTCCGCCTATATGGTGTGCGGCGACCGGCATCTCGCCGAAGAGGCGGCCCAGGACGCGTTTCTTACCCTCTGCTGCAGGATACAAGGCTTCAGGGGGGATGCCTCCCTTTATACCTGGCTTTACAGGATTACAATAAATAATGCCAGAAACAAAACCCGAAACCGCTGGTTCAGGAAGGTTTTGCCCTGGGAAGGGCCGGAATTCGAAAAACAACCGGACTGCATAACGCCGGAAAAAAGCGTAATAGACGGCGAAACCTCGGAAGAGATATGGCGGGCGCTATCCATGCTGCCCCTTATATACCGGCAGGTTATAGACCTTTATTATATGCAGGAGTTAAAGGTCCGGGAGATTGCAGACGTGCTTGATGTGTCGGAGGGCACCATAAAGAGCCGCCTTGCAAGGGCCCGGGAACGGCTCAAGGATCTATTGAATGAAAGGTGGGCGGAATAAGATGAATAACAGTTATGAAAAGGATATAAAAGATATACTGTCAGTAAAGCTTGACGGGGTGATACTGTCAGATGAAAGCAAAAGGCGTATAAAATACAATATGACGGAAATACTGGCACGCCGAAGGCTGCCCTTACCGGAAAGGCTTGTTACAGGGCTCCGGGGATTCTGGCACTCCACCTATGAGGTATCGGTGGCCCCGGCCGCCCTGTCCGCCGCCGTAGCCGTATTGCTACTTATATTTACACTGTATCCCGGCGCAAAGCTGTACACAAAACCCATAAAGCGCGAAATCGTCTACATCCAGTCAATAATAGAACAGAATGGCACCCAGTCGGTGGTGTACCTGCCGGTGGATATGGAGGTTAATGATAATGCGAACAATTAGGCTAAAGGGAAAGCACATAATACTATCTGCGGCCTTTTTGGCAGCGGTACTGCTTGCCGCCTACCTGGCGGCACCGCACCTTCTAATGTACCAGGCCAAAAAACTCAATAACAGTGGCCGGACAGTAGAAGCCCAGGCGGTATACGATAGGATAGCGGGCCTGTTCCCCTACTCTTCCGCCACACCGTATGCCCTGTACCGGTCAGCGGAATACGACTCGCCGTCACAGCATTGGTTTGGTTCCCGTATTGAGGAAGCCGGCGTTATATACATCTTCCCGGACTTTTCATCCTCCTTCCACGGAAAACAGCTAACCAAAACCGATGCGCAGTCCTCAGCAGAAAAGTATAAGAAACTTGTGGAAAGGTATCCCACCTCCCCCTGGGCGGGACACGGGCTAAAGCAGCTGGCGGCGGTCTACAACTACCTTGAGGACTATGAAAAAGCTGAGCATTATCTTAAAGAATATATAGACCGTTCCATATATTACGGTAACGAGGGCTACCTGATGCTGGCCGAGCTTTACCGGAAGCAGGAAAGGTACAGCGACGCCCTTTATGCGGTAGAAACCCTGCAGTCGGAGCACCCCGGAAGTTACACCCTTGACGCCGCTCTCTTCAAAGGTGAAACACTGGTTGATATGGGAAGGCTTGATGAGGCGGAAGCCGTAGTCAAAAAAATCCCGGCCATGGCAGAAAAGGAATACTCCGATCTGGCAGACCATATGGGCGAGGACATACGAACCGACAATGTGAATATGTGGGTTAACAGGTCTAACAGACTTACCGCCATGATTGAGGCCGCAAGGAATAATCCCGGCTACGGTGGCAGTATTACCGGTACCATTATAAAGGGTAATACTCCCTTTGAGGGGGTATACGTGTACGCCCAGAGTAAAACCCATTCAAACGTTACCCATAGCCCCCCGGATTATATCGCCAAAACCAGGACCGGCAAGGACGGCGAGTTTTCCATAGGCGGCCTTTTACCCGGCCATTACCAGATAGGTCTGGGGGTTCCCGCCCACTTGCTGGAGGGCTATACGCTGGAGAAAAAGGATGCAATGGCCTTGCTGACGGTTGACAACCAAAGGGAAGCAAATATTGACCTAAGGTTTGTGGAGACGCTGGAGCTTATTTCCCCCATCGGAGGGCAGCAGGTAGACATGGGCGAAATTACCTTCATCTGGGAGGAGGTTCCGGGTGCAAATACCTATTCGCTGTATGTAGGATCGGTCACAACAGACGAAAATGGAGTTATTGCTTCCCACTCCTTTGCGCCTCTTGCAACTGGTATCACACAAAACAGCATAACCCTGTCTATGGAAGACTTTGACCTTAGAAGGCCCCTTAGTGTATCCTTCGATGAAAAGGGAGTATCCCCCGATACGGTGTTGGGACTGTTATACCCGGGAGGCACCTTCACCTGGGGCATATACGCCTACGACGAGGATGGTTCGGAAATCACCACCAGTCGGAGCTACGGAGCCTCATACACCCAAAGGGACCTTCCTCTTGTATCGGTGACGGGGAGCATTACTAACAAGGGCGACAGGCTGCTTATGGAGAAAAAATATGCGGAGGCTATCGAAGCATACAAAGAAACCCTGGAGAACCACCCGGACGACATACACAGCCTTTCGGCAATGGCAAAGCTTAATCACTACGGGATGAATAAGACCCGGGAGGACTATCTAATAGCCGCCGGTTACTACCGACGAATTCTTGATATAACCGCTGCACCGGAGCTCCGGGAATCCCTTGCAGATGTACTGTTTGAAGCAGGGAACTATCAGCAGGCCCTTGCAGAGTATGAAAAAACAGAGCCGCAGTCTATCAGTTGGCTTACCTACTACAAAATCGGGCAGTGTCAGTTCCTTTTAGGCAAAACCAACAGTGCCTTTGAAAGCTTTGACCGGACGGCGGAGATGCAAAACGGTAAATATATGCGGGGCTATCCGGTAGCCGCAGCCCTTGTTACCAACCGGCCAGACAAGGCTGTTGAGTATGCGCGGCTTGTGGATGAAGGTACTCTATATCTTGACGAGCTTGAGGAATATGCCGAAAGAGGTTATTCGGTAGACAGGCGGATTGCAGGTTTGATTCAAAATGGCGATTTGGACGGGGCCCTTCAAAGTCTTGATGAAACCAGGCCCCTGGACCTGTTCGTCAGGGGGCTTATATACCGCCTGGCCGGCGACTACCGTCAGGCGGAGGATGTGCTTTGTAATCTGCAGCAGACGACAGGCGAAGAGAGCAAATTCCTTGCTCTCCTTTTGAAAAAAATACTGTAATACTCCATCCATCTTGTTGCTTATGTAAAATCATGTTTGACATAAATCAGAGCATTATCTGGGGGTTTGTTACTTAGTGGCGTAAAACTTCGCCACTTCTTTTCCTTTCCTGTTGGCTGTTATTTCGCCGCTTTGCGGATGTACAAGGAGCAGCCGTATATCCATCCATCCTTTAAATCCGAAAGCGAAACCCCTGTGGTATTTAAACCGCCTGACCGCATCCTTCACATCCATGTCCGGACGCTGCCCCACAACCAAAACCCCGGTCACAATGCTTGACATGTGTTCTTCATGGGGCACTACCAACTCATCGGCCGCATTTTTCAAATCCCCGGTGAAGGTATCAAGCTGTTGCATGTCCAGCCGGGAATAATACTTTACAATACAGTGTTCATAGTTTTCAAATTTGTACACTCTGGCTTTTCTGGTAAGAAAGTATTTTTCATTCTGAATAAAGGACCTGGCATACAAATCACAGTTCAAGCCCTTGCATTCCCAATCCTTTTCGATATCAAAGTATGTGCTCAGCTTATCCGCCAGCTTGTCAATGTATCCATAATCCTCCATACCGTCACCTTCCCCGTTATTTTTGATATGATGTATTATAACACAAACGCACGGATATTCCCATAAACACCGACACAAAAACCGGGCAAAACACATATAATGATTCAAGGGGGCAAGCCCCGTTCATCCTTCCGGACAGGGGGTATGGATGTGAAAAGTGACAATATACTGCACTATCTTTATATTATCAATTATGCTTTGGGAATTTCCATCGGAGGCATAGCCGTAAACGAATACCTTATGCACGGGAATAAAGTACCATTGTTGATTATCCTTGCTGTGGTGATAGCAGGCCCCTTTGAGGATTTTCTGGTTAATATGATAGAAAACAAGCCTGTTTCTGATTATGAGAAAAAATTAAGGACCAGGCTGGTGGACCAACTGACCAGTATTGGCTTTCTCTTATTCCTGCTGTTGGCAGCCCTGGAATCCAATTAAACTATGAACCTGCCTTTTTGCATCATAACGACAAAAGCGTCCGGCAGAATGGCGGATATTCACGCGAGAATGCCTGCAATACTGCCGGACGCCGGTTCGGTAAAACGGTGGATGGAAAACAGCGCCCCATAAGCCTTATTTTATTTTTTTGTATGCCTTCAATATCTCACCGTAGTACAATACATGATAGTCTTCCTTCGGATAGCAGGTTCCTTTTATTTCGTCAACCAGATTGTTTTGGTCCATACCCTGCCTGTACACAATCCTGCACTCGACGTGCATATCACAGTCGCTTATTATGGGTGTATCAACAACCCGGCCCTTTTCTGTCTTCAGCCCGCATTCCCCGAACTTGTCGATGTTCCTTCCCGATTTGGTACCGCATACGTTAAGGGCATCCTTCAGCTGTTCATTAAGGGGAAAGCTCACGGTAAACTCGTCCGCTTTGTCTATCAGGTGATATGTATGACGGGAATACCTTACCATAACGGTAAAAATGGGCCTTTTCCACATGAACCCGATAGCTCCCCATCCTATGGTCATCGTATTTGTCCTTCCGCCCCCTTTAACCGTCAGAAAAGCTCCCTTCGGCAGCTGTTCCATAACGTCCTTTGAAATTCCAACAAAATCCATTTCACTGTACATATTTTACACCTCCATATGCTCCAACAGTTCTATCCTTTCCCCCGACGGTCCCTTTAAGAATGCCGTCACAATGCCGTTAAAAAGGTCCGGGATAACCGACGGTTCTACGGTTTCAAACTCCACACCTTTCCCTTTAAGTGTGCTGACGATATCCGAAATACCGTTTACTTCTATGGCAATGTGGTTTATGCTTCCCCCCTGCCCCGCACCGGCTTTTTTGCTGTCCGACGGTTCCACCAGTTCTATCACCATTTCCCCTAGGCGGAGAAAGGAAAGCTTTAACCACTGATTGCCCGGTTTTTCAACAACTGCTTCGTATTCCGGTGTAAATCCCAGGTTTTCTATGTAGAATGCCTTTGACCTTTCCATATCCCGGGTATGAATCCCTATATGGGCAGGCCCTTTGAATACTGCCATTCTGCCACCGTCCTTTTTTATAATGTATGGGGACACACCTTTATAGCAGGTATTCCTCTATGGCCAAGGAATGTCCCCATTAGAATTCCTTGCTGCGGAGTGTCCCCGATTGATCTATTACTATTATATTATTATGAAAGTGACCCTTCAAGATGCGAATATTTCACCGTTTACTCTATCTCAGGTGAAATCCTGTTCATCAGTGCCGCCATCTGGGCCCTTGTTATCACATCCAAAGGTCTGAAGGTGCCATCGTCATATCCCATAAAAATACCGCAGCCGCTCATTGAACTGATAGCTTCATAGGACCACCTGCCGCTGTCCACATCCCTGAAGAAGACCTGTTCCCGGTCCCTGTCGTCAATATCAACTATTCTTCCAAGGATTGCAGCCATCTCTTCCCTAGTCAGCGGGTCCTCGGGACCAAACTGTCCGTTTCCCTTGCCCTGCATTATTCCGTATTCTTCAATTATCCCAATCTCTCTGCGCGCCCAGTGCTGATCCGATACGTCTTTAAATGAACCCGTATCCTGCCTTTCATCCAGTTCGAGCGCTCTAACCAGTATCGCTGCCGATTGGGCCCTGGTCAAAGGCATATCGGGGGCAAAATGGGTGCTGGATACGCCCTGCATCCAACCCTTTTCTTCCATATCGGCGATTTCATCCTGGGCCCAGTGCTGGTAAGTATCTACAAACCAGTTGCCGTTCAGCCACAAGTGAAAGTATCCCCACGTGCTGCCGGTCTCCTGTCCGAGACTCCAGCTGCCAGCACCCCTTAGGCCGTATTTCTTGATTAGTCTCAGTTTGTACTGTATTGATTCCTCGTTCTCGTACCATATTATATAGGTTCCCGGGGAAAGCCTGCGGCTGAACACGCTAACATGCCCGTCACCGGGGGTTATGTTAATGGTTGCCCTGGGAGAAGCGGCAAACTCGTCAAACTCAACCCTGCCGTTGTAGTTTTCCAGAAGTTCCTCCACCTTATTCAGATGTATTCCATAGCCGCCGTGGCTTTGCCCGACCTTCCAGTACCGGCCGTAAAACGGGATCCCCAGCACTATCTTGTCGGAGGGGATATGCCGGAGGGCGTACTTAATCGATTCTTCCACAAAGGATATGCTGGCCACCGGCCCCTGCTGTTCCCCTTCACCCTTTTCGTCGTAGGCCATTATCATAAGGTAGTCGCTGTACCTTGCCATGGCTTCATAGTCGTAGGAGCCCTGCCATCCGGTATCGCTTCCGGTCGGATTGGCAGCCACCGCAACCGAAACCTCTTTTCTGCGCGGCAGTTCTTCCCTCAGAAGCCTTACAAAATCCACATAGGCTTCGCGGTCGGCTTCGGTCAGGTTTTCTATGTCCACGTTAACCCCGTCAAAACCGTATTCCATTACCGCATCGGCAATCTGTCCGGCCAGGTCTTTCCTGTTGGCCAAAGCAGCCCTTCCCTTTTCCCTGTCCCAGTGGTTGCTTAGAAACGGAACAACCCTTATGTCCCTGTCTTCCATTGCTTCAACAAATGCTTGGTCGGTAATTTCGTTCAATACCAGGTTACCGTGAGAATCCAAGTCAAAATAGCTGGGCGATACCGTATCAAGGGCCCCTCCGGTTTTATCAACATTATCAATAAATGCCCTGGTATCTCCAAAATAGATATAGGTCATATTTAACTTTTTGGCCTTTGCATAGGCATATCCCCCGGATAGAAATGCAAAAAATATGACAAGGGCTGCACCCGCTGCTGTGATTCTTTTTGTATTCGCCAGTCTGCTCATGCCGTTCCCCCTTTTAGTTTATAGTAAAAATGATAAGGGACAGCGGCACAAATAGCAATGTACAATTTATGTTAACCAATCGCTGCAGAGCCCGCTAGTATACTATTCATAATGCGAAAATCTTATTCCTCAGCCCTTTTGCCGGTTATACTTTCAATTTCAATCCTAATAACCGCCAGCCTTTCAAGCACAGCCTCGGGATACTTGGAATATGGCCTGCCGGTATACTTTTTCACTATAACGTCAAGGCCCTCCCTTTTTTGCTCGCTGTCTTCCAACAGGAAGGCTTTCCCAAATCCTATTACACTGTGATACTTCACGCTCCATTCACATGGGTTTTGGTCCTCAACAAGCTCATATTCCAGTTCCATTTCAAAACATACATCGTTGTTCTTTTTGAGAATGTCAATTTTTTTTCCCTCGTTGGCGGAATGCAGATACAGGCAGTTGTTCTCGTAACCGAAGTTCATTGGTATTATGTATGGTCTGTTGTTCTCGCAGACGGCTATCCTGCATACATCGGCCTTTTCCATTATCCGCTCAATAAGTCCTCTGTCTTTTATTTCCCTGTCCTTTCTCCTCATATTAATCCCCCTTATTAATAGTTGCTCCCGGTTTTAAATTCATGCCTGTTTTATAAACCACCCAGTATAAGCATATATACCGGGATAAATGCCATTCCCACAATGGTTGTTACAGCTACCATAATTGTTGCATATTTGTAATCCGCACCATAGGTTTTGGCTACTATGGCACATTGTACCATTACAGGCATTGCAGCTTCGATAATGAACACCTTTTTCATCAGCAGCGGAATATTTATTGAAACAAACAGCAAATATACAATTACTGGAGCAATCAAGAATCTTCCTGCGATTATTGCAATCATTTCCCTGTCAATCCTTATTTTACTTAAATCTATATTATATATTGTAATTCCCATGAACAGCATTGACAAGGGTGTTGTAAGACTGCCCAGGTATCCGGCGGTATCCATTACAAAGCGCGGCATTGGTATATTAAGCGCTATCAATACAATGCTTATTAAAAACGCAACCAGAGGGGGAGATACTATATTTCTAATACCTTCGGCAGCGGACCCCCTGGTGTGTCCGGAAGGGTCATCCTTTTTTATCGCGTTTATGCCGATTGTCCAAAACAACAAAGTATTAACTGTATAAAACATTACTACATAGGGAACGCTTGCCTCACCGAACAGTGATACGTTGACCGGAAGGCCTATAAATACTGTGTTTGAAAACGAAAACATTACCAAAAAAATTCCCTTTCGCCCCGGCGCAGTCTTTAATAGTTTCAAAAATACAAGTCCCAGGGCATACATAAAAATCATTGTTAAAGCCGGATAGATAAGACTTTTACACAAAACCACCAGCTCTTCCCTGTCAAAGGCGGTATAAAGATTGGAAAACAAGAATACCGGCAGCGAAATTTTCACCACCAGCCTTGAAAACAGTTTTGCCGTATCGTCATCAAACCATCCCCGGGCTGTGAGAAAATATCCTGTTGAGACCATAATAACAATTGTTAAGATGCTTTGCAGTGCGTCGGTTATCAAAGTTTGTAAGCCTCCCTGAGTTGTCTGGATTTAACACTTCATCCATTATAGCATATCATTTTCTTTGAACTGAAGTCATTTAAACGTGCAATTAATTCCGCAGCCTGAATACAACCCCGGGTATTTGTGTTATAATAAAAAAAATCCATTTTCAGGAGTGCCTATGTCTGATATCAAACTTATAGCAACCTCCACCTTCGGCCTGGAGGCGGTTGTTAAACGCGAAGTGCAAAGCCTTGGATATACCAACCTATTAACCGAAGACGGAAAAATTACCTTTACTGCAGACCTTCCGGCAATTCCGAAGGCCAACCTGTGGCTTAGGACTGCCGACAGGGTGCTGCTTAGAATGGGCCAGTTCAAAGCCTTAAGCTTTGAAGAGCTTTTTGAAAATACCAAGGCCCTGCCCTGGGACGATTGGATTACAGAGGACGGTAAGTTCACCGTAACGGGCAAATCGGTAAAATCAAAGCTTTACAGCGTGCCCGACTGCCAGGCAATCGTAAAAAAAGCGGTTGTGGAGAGGATGAAGCAGAGGTATAAGAAGGAATGGTTCAGTGAAACCGGACCTGAGTTCACCATCCAGGTTTCACTGTTGAAAGATATCGCCACCCTTACCATTGACACCAGTGGGGTTGGCCTTCACAAAAGGGGCTATCGCCATAGGTCGGTTGAAGCACCCCTTAAGGAAACGCTGGCCGCAGCATTGGTCCAGCTTAGCTTTTGGAATAAGGACAGGCTGCTGGCAGACCCTTTTTGCGGTTCCGGGACCATACCGATAGAAGCCGCCATGATAGCCAGGAATATAGCACCGGGACTGGGCAGAAGCTTTGCTTCCGAAGAATGGTCGAAGCCGGGAAAAGATTTGTGGCAACAGGCAAGGGTTGAAGCTTTCAGGGCCATTGACCAGGATTCGATGATACGAATTGTCGGGTCCGACATAGACAATAAAGCAGTGGAAACTGCCGTGCAAAATGCAGTAAACTGCGGTGTGGACGACTGTATAGATTTTAAAGTAATGTCCTTTTCACAATTCAAAGCAGCCGGAGACTACGGGGTAATAATAACCAATCCGCCCTACGGTGAAAGAATTGGAACAACCGACCGGATACATGAACTGTACGGGGAAATGGGCAAAAAGCTTAAAAACTTAAGCACCTGGTCGGTATATGTGCTGTCTTCCCAAGAGGACTTTGAAAACCTGTACGGCAGGAAAGCCGACCGCAGAAGAAAACTCTACAACGGGAGAATCCGGGTTGATTATTACCAGTATTACGGTCAAAGACCGCCTTCACAGGGCTGACTTTATGTCCGGCCTGCCTGTTATCCGCCTTGGAATTATATTCTGAAGGTTTATGGAAATAATACTTAATATTCTGCCGGAGGTGAAAAAATGAGGATACCCCGACACATAGGAATAATCCCGGACGGCAACAGAAGGTGGGCAGCCGAGAGGGGCCTGCCTAAGGAAATGGGATACGCAAAGGGCCTTGACCCCGGGCTCAGGCTTTTTATTCTGTGCAGGGAACTGGGAGTTAAGGAACTTACATATTACGGTTTTACCATGGACAACACAAAAAGGCCCTCTGTACAAACCCGCGCCTTCGTCAACGCCTGTGTAAAGGCGGTTGAAATCTTGGCCGCCCAGGATGCCGAACTGCTTGTAATAGGCAATACGGATTCACCGGTGTTTCCCAAGGAACTGCTTGAATACACAAAACGCAGAACCATTGGCAGGGGCGGCATAAAGGTTAATTTCCTGGTAAACTACGGTTGGGAGTGGGATTTGAACAACCTTTTAGGCATAAACAAGAATCGGGGCCTTAAAAACCATCTCAGGTCCAGTGATGTATCCCGGGTAGACCTTATTATCCGCTGGGGAGGCAGAAGAAGGCTGAGCGGGTTTTTGCCGGTCCAGTCAATATATTCCGACTTTTACGTCATTGACGACTACTGGCCGGATTTCAAACCGGAGCACCTGTACTCAGCCCTTGAATGGTACGACAAACAGGACATAACGCTTGGCGGATAAAACCTAGAACGCACAGTGTTCTGTCCTGGTTATTATCTCATCCTGCAGTTTTTTGCTCAGGTTGTTGAAGTAGTCGCTGTACCCAGCTACCCTTACAATGAGGTCATTGTACTGCTCGGGATTCTTCTGGGCCTTTCTTAAGGTATCGGCGCTGACCACGTTAAACTGTATGTGATGCCCGTCCAGTTTGAAATAGGACCTTATAAGATGTGTAAGTTTCATAAGCCCCTCTTCCCCTTCCAGTACCTGTGGCGTAAATTTTTGGTTTAATAGGGTGCCGCCGGTCTTCAGGTGGTCCATCTTTGAAGCGGATTTAATAACCGCCGTGGGCCCGTGTCTGTCCGCCCCCTGTACCGGGGATATTCCCTCGGACAGCGGCTGCCGGGCCTTTCTCCCGTCCGGGGTTGCCCCAATTACCGAGCCGAAATAAATATGACAGGTGGTGGGCAGCATGTTTATCCGGTAGCAGCCCCCCTTCATATTCTTCCTTCCGTCCACCGCATTGTAAAAGGTCTCAAAAACCGATACCATTAAACCGTCTGCGTAATCATCATCGTTCCCGTACCTGGGCGTCTTGTTAAGCAGCACCTGTCTTATGCTCTCATGCCCTTCGAAATTGTCTTCAAGGGCTGACAGAAGTTTTTCCATTGTCAGCGTTTTGTTGTCAAAAACATGGTATTTTACAGCCGACAGGCAGTCGGTTATACTTCCGATACCCACCCCCTGTATATAGTTTGTGTTATACCTCGCACCCCCGGCGTTATAGTCTTCACCTTTCTTTATACAGTCATCCACCACTATTGAAAGAAATGGGGACGGCATATGGGTGGCGTACAGCTTTTCTATTATATTGTTTCCCCTGATCTTGATATCAATGAAATGATGCATCTGTTTTTTAAAGGCATCAAACAGCTGCATAAAGCTTGTAAACCCGGTAGGATCACCGGTTTCAAGGCCGATTTTTTTACCTGTTCTTTTGTCAAACCCGTTGTTCAGCGTAATCTCCAGTACCTTGGGTATATTGAAATATCCGGTCAGTATATAGGCTTCCTTGCCGAAGGCCCCGGTCTCAACACAGCCGCTTGTACCGCCGCACCTTGCGTCCTCTATTGATTTGCCCTGGCGTATAAGCTCCTCCACCACCGCATCGGTGTTGAACACCGAGGGGAAACCCATACCCATCCTAATTATTTCGCATGCCTTTTTAACAAACCTGTCCGGGTTCCTTTTGCTTACCTGCACATTGGTGCTGGGCTGCAGTATTTTCATCTCGCCTATAATATCCAGCAGCATATAGGATACTTCGTTTACTCCATCCGAACCATCCGGCTTTATACCCCCGATATTTATATTGGCAAAATCCGTATAGGTACCGCTTTCGGCCAGCGTAACCCCTACCTTTGGCGGCGCCGGCTGGTTGTTGAACTTGACCCAGAAGCACTCCAGCAGTTCCTTTGCCTTATCCGGGTTAAGCGAACCCTCCCGGATACCCTTTTTGTAGAAAGGATACAGGTGCTGGTCCAGCTTACCCGGGTTAAACGAATCCCATGTATTCAGCTCGGTTATAACTCCTATATGCACAAACCAGTACGCCTGCAGCGCTTCCCAGAAATCCCTGGGTGCATTGGCCGGAACGCGGGAACAGTTTTCCGCTATTCTTTCCAGCTCCTTCTTTCTTGCCGGGTCCTTCTCGTCCTTTGCCAATTCTAGGGCCTTTTGGGCATGTCTTTTGGCATAGGTAATCAGGGCATCAACACATACCTGCATTGCCATAAGCTGCTCTTTTTTGTCATAGCCTTCGGGGTCGTTCAGGTAATCAATCTCTTCAAGGCTTCTTTGGATATCCTTCTTGAAATCCAGAAACCCTTTTTTATAAATCTTTCCGTCTGCAACGGTGTGTCCCGGGGCCCTCTGTTCCATAAACTCGGTAAATACCCCTGCGTTATAGCAGTCTATCCACTCATCCGTCATATGATTGAAAATTATATCCCTTATCGATCTTCCTTTCCAGTAGGGTATAATCTTTTCCCTTTGTATTCTTTTTACTTCTTCCCTTACCTTAAAGGAAATCTTGTCGCGGTTTTCCATAATATCCAGGTCTTCAAGGCTGTGACAGCACAGTTCGGGATAGGTGGGTGTCGCCTGGGGTTCAGGCCCCCTCTCCCCGACTATCAGCTCATGCGGGTTAATACATACCGTTTTGTTCTCCATCAGGTGTTTGAAGGTCAGGGCCCTCATCATTGGCGCTGAAACCTTGCCCGAATACTGCCGGTAGGCTTCGGTTACAAGGTCAGCCCTTTCGATTGAAATATACGGGACTGCACTTACGCTCTGTTGTCTCAGTCTTTTTACCCTATCGTTCATATGGTATCAACCTCCAATCTTTACATTTAACCCGTATTTCTGAAACATTCCTTCAATCCTGTCAATCAGTTCTTTTGAGGGTTCCAGTGTATCGGTCAGCCTGTATTCCCTGCCCAACCTTCCGTATTTGTCCATCCCGGTTTTGTGATAGGGCAGAATATTTACCTCCTTAATATTTACAGACGATATAAACTGCGCAGTGCTTACAATATTCTCATCGTCGTCATTTATACCCGGCACCAGCGGCATTCTGATTATTATATTGCCGTGTATCCTGGCAAGTTTTTGGAGGTTATCAAGTATAACTCTGTTGGAAACACCCACGGTTTTGGTATGCATTGTATCGTCCAAATGCTTGATATCATACAGGAACAACTCGGTACTACCGGCCACACTGTGTATCACTTCCCAGTTTGCATAGCCCGAAGTATCCACCGCGGTATGTATATCCCTGTCCCTGCATGCCTTTAACAACTTTCTTAAGAATGCAGGCTGTGCCAGGGGTTCACCGCCTGAAAAGGTGGCACCCCCACCCGACTGGTCGTAAAAGATTATATCCTTTTCAATTTCGCCTGTTACATGCTCCACCGATACCGTTTCGCCTATAATTTCACGTGCACAGGTTGGACAGGCCCTGGCACATGCTCCGCAGCAGCTACATCTGTCCCTGTCGGTATAAGGCAGAGAGTTTTTCAAGGTAACCGCGTTGTTGGCACATATATCCATACAGGCTCCGCAGCCAATACACCTATCTTCACGAAGAATTAGCTGTGGTCCGTAGCCCTGGCTCTCCGGGTTATGGCACCACCAGCAGTGAACGGGGCAGCCCTTCAGAAATACGGTGGTACGAATACCCGGTCCGTCGTGTATAGAATACCTCTGTATATTAAATATTGTTCCTTCATCCATATTATTACCCCCAGCCCCACACGGTTCAAGCAAGATAATTGTTAGGGTTTGTTTTTTCTAAACGGTTAAATAGGACACTTCGTTTTTGCAGTGGTCCAGAAAACGCTGGAAATCCTTGAATGATATTGTAACGGTGGCAGTATTTACATTCGGATGAAAGCTTACGCTGTCCGAACCCTTCAAATCTTCATCCAGTATCACCCTTACCCGGCCGTCGTGGTCGTTTATAAGTCCGAAGGGCGAGACCGCACCCGTTGTAAGGCCCAGGTACTTTTCCAGCCTTCTTTCTGACGCAAAGCTGAGTTTGCCGTCTCCTATCCGTTCTGCCAGCGCGGCCATATCAGCCTTTTTATCGTGCAGCATCACTACCAGGTAGTGTTTTTTGCCCCTTTGGTCCCGCAGGAATAAATTTTTGCAGTGGGTCCCGGGAATGCCATTCCAGAACCTTTCCGCTTCCCCCACCGTATATACCGGAGGGTGCTGTTTAACGGCAAATTTTATACCAAGCTCGTCCAGAACACGGTATACCCTTTCTTCGCTCGTCATTATGTACAATAAACCTCCTTCACCTATTATATAAGTTTTTTTCGCCAACAACAATTGCCGGTCCCTTTGATCGCCCTTATAACTGCGGTATAAAAACCAACGACAGGGTGACATTCCCCTGTCGTACTGACTGGTTTTCGCTTTTCCAATCCGCCTTTCCCATCATATCAATGGCCCAGGTAAGCTTTTACAATACTGTCGTCTTTGCTTAATACGTCTGCGCTGCCCTCCATGACTATTTCTCCCGTTTCCAGCACGTATCCCCTGTCGGCAAGTTTAAGGGCAACCTTAGCATTCTGTTCCACAAGCAGGATTGTGGTGCCTTCTTCATTGATCTTCTTTATTATATCCATTATCCCCTGAACAATTATCGGGGCCAGTCCCATGGAAGGCTCGTCCAGAAGCAGCACCTTCGGGTCAACCATAAGAGCACGTCCTATGGCAAGCATCTGCTGCTCACCACCCGAAAGCAGTCCTCCCATTTGCTTCCGTCTGTCCTTAAGGGCGGGAAACAGTTCAAAAACCCTTTCTATTCTGCGCCTTCTTTCGGCATCGTCCTTTAAAATGAATGACCCCAGTTCCAGGTTTTCCTGAACGTTCAGCTCTTTAAAAATTCTGCGCCCTTCCGGGACATGTATTACACCCATCTCCACAACAGCATGGGGCGGCGCATTTGTAATGTCTTTACCGTAAAATTCCACCTTACCGGAACACGCCGGTACCAGGCTTGATATTGTTTTTAGGGTGGTGCTTTTTCCGGCGCCATTGGAACCCAGCAGGGTAACTATCTCCCCTTCACGAACATCAAGGCTTATACCCTTCAGCGCATATATCTGTCCGTAGCGGGTCTCAAGATTTTTCAGGGAAAGAACTGCTTCACTCATACGGCTTCCTCCTCTTTCCCCAAATATGCTTCTATTACCTTGGGGTTATTCTTGACTTCCTGTGCAGTACCCTCCGCAATTTTTACTCCGTAATCCAGCACAAATATCTGCTCAGAGATTTTCATAACCAAACCCATGTCATGCTCTATTAAAAAAACGGTTATCTTCCGTTCATCCCGTATACGCCTTATTAGCTCAATCAACCGTTCCTTTTCATCATAGTTAAGTCCCGCAGCCGGTTCATCCAAAAGCAGCAGTTTGGGTTGTGTTGCGAGGGCCCTTGCCCATTCCACCCTTCTCTGGTCTCCATAGGGCAGGTTTTTTGCCGTTCTGTCCTTTTTGTCCAGGATGCCGACAAACTCCATGCACTCAATGGCAACTTCCCTTATTCTATTTTCCTCCGCTCTCTGGGCAGGGGACCTTAATACGGCTGCCGCCGCACCTGCCGAAGTACGGCAGTGCATCCCGGACATAACATTTTCCATAACCGTTAAATTTTTAAACAGCCGCAGGTTCTGGAAGGTCCTGGCCATGCCCATTGTTGTGATTTTATGCGGTTTTTGTCTTAAGACGCTTGTCCCCTGGAACAAGACTTCTCCTTCCTGGGGTTTATAAAAACCGGTAAGACAGTTGAAAACCGACGTTTTCCCGGCTCCGTTGGGTCCTATAAGGCTTTCAATGGAACCTTCCTCTATCCCGAAGCTGACCCTATTAACGGCTGTCAGCCCTCCAAACCTCAGCGTTAAGTCTTTTACATCCAGTATCATAATAGTTCACCCCGTCCGTAAATATTTTTCTGATCAGATAATTATCAGGTATCACGTTCAGGCCACAGTCCCTGGGGACGGTAAATCATTATAATCAGCAGTACCACACCAAATATCAGCATTCTGTACTGTCCGATACCCCTGAAGACTTCCGGGAAAGCTACCACCGCAAACGCTCCCAGTATTACGCCCGGAATCTTTCCCATGCCCCCAAGTACCACCGCAAGCAAAATCATAACCGACTGGGTAAACAAAAAAGATTCCGGTGAAATGGCAGTCATTTTTACCGCCATGAAGGAACCTGCAATTGCCCCGAATACGGATCCGATAATAAAAGCATACAGGCGAACCGCGACTACATTAATACCCATTGCCTCGGCGGCATCTTCGTCCTCCCTTATGCACTTCCAGGCCCTTCCCAGCCTTGAATCCTGAAGTCTGTACGAGATGAAGATTGCCAGGAATGCCAGTATGAAAAACGCGTAATAATAATGATTAATTTTATAAAGAGCCATACCGAACAGCGCAGGCCTGTCTATTCCGACCAGCCCGGTAGCGCGCCCGGTTATTTGCATGTTTCTTGCTGCCAGCCGGGTAATCTCACCAAAACCCAGCGTCACTATCGCCAGATAATCGCTTCTCAGCCTCAGGGTAGGCCCTCCGATTGCAAGCCCGGCAATAACAGCCATAAGTACGCTGACCGGAAGGGTAAGCCAGAAGCTTACACCGTAATGCAGTATCAGTATTCCCGTAGTATAAGCACCTACGGCAAAAAAAGCCGCATAACCAAGGCTTAGAAGCCCTGCAAATCCGACTATAATATTCAAGCCAAGGCATACAATTACATGAAACCAGATGTTTGTCATAACCTCCATGAAATACATGCTGGTAACCATCGGCAGATAAAGCAGCACAGCCGTCACAACCAGCACAGCACCGTACCTGTTTTTCTTGTTGTCGAAAAATATATACAGCTTATTTATTAGTTCTCCCAAAGGATTACCTTGTTTTTTAGCTGCCTGAGCAGCTGCAGTTTGCAAGCCTGACTGTTTTTCCTTCATAGACTCTACATCCTCTCGCTTTCTTTTTTACCCAAAAGCCCTGTCGGTTTAAAAATGAGTATAAGAATAAGTATCGAAAAGGAAAAAACATCCTTCCATTCCGAGCCGATAAAGGGAATCTGTGTACCGAAGGATTCCAATAGGCCCAGTAGCAGTCCGCCCAGCATTGCGCCGGGAATTATCCCGATACCTCCAATAACGGCAGCGGTAAAGGCTTTAATACCTATTACAAATCCCATAAAGAAATGCAGGCTGCCATAATATACGCCTGCCATCATTCCTGCGGAAGCAGCCAGCGTAGAACCCACAAAAAAGGTAAGGGCAATTATTTTGTTGACGTTAACACCCATAAGGCGGCAGCAGTCACGGTCCATGGAAATTGCCCTCATGGCCTTACCATACATTGTCCTGGTAATAAACAGATGAAGGATCAGCATGAGTGCAACGGCTGCTACTATCAAAATAGCCTGGGTATGGGTAATAAAAACGCTGCCAATCGCAAAGCCCTCATATCCCAATCCGGTTCCGTACGCCCTATACTCACCCCCGGTAATAACCATTACCGAATTATACAACACCATTGAAACACCCAATGCGGTAATCAGTAGAGAAAGGCGCGGGGCTTCCCGAAGTGGCTTGTAAGCAACCCTCTCAATGATCACTCCCAACATACCTACAATTATCATTGTAATCAGCATTGCCGCAATAATTCCTAACCAGCCGTTGCCAATAAAGGTTCTCCCGAAAAAAGCCAATAAAGATAAACTACAAAAACCGCCCACCATATATATATCTCCATGGGCGAAATTAAGAAGCTTAATTATTCCATAAACCATTGAATAACCCAGGGCAACCAGCCCGTAAAAGGATCCCAGAAGCAAGCCGTTAAACAACTGCTGAATGAAAATCTCTTGAAAAGACATAAGCTCACCCTTTCATTTGTGAAAAATTGCGCAAGCCGAAGGCCCCATAAGACCCCCAACTTGCGCCAACAGTTTTATTCTGCCAGGACCCAATTGCCCCCTTCACCTTTTATTATTATAAAGTTGCTCTCTGCCAGTATGTTTTCATCCGTAAAGGTGATTGTCCCTGAAAGGGTTTCGAACTCATTGGTCGCTGCCAGTGCATCTTTAATGGCATCCGGGTCTGTGCTTCCAGCTTTTTCGATAGCCTCTGCCAGGAGATAGGTACCGTCATAGGAAAGTCCGGCATAGGGACCCGGCTGCTGACCGTATTCTGCATTGTACTTCGCAATGAATTCCTTGGCTGCCGGCAGGAAGTCCACAACAGGAGGTGATGTGCAATATACGCCTTCACCGGCTGAACCGGCAATTTCCAGTAGCTGTACCGAACTGGAGCCGTCTGCCACGACAATTTCACCGGTATATCCTCCCTGTCGCAGCTGCCTTATTAAAAGTGCTCCGTCAGCATGGTATGCTGTCCAGTATACTCCCTCTGCATCGGATGACCTTATCTTGGTAACCAGCGATGAGAAGTCCTGTTCGCCTTTGTTTACGACATCGTAGGCCACAACTTCATGACCCCTGCCTTCCCATTCGTCCCTGGTAAGCTCTGCAAGGTTCTCTGAAAAACCGTCCCCCTGATGAACAAGGGCCAGTTTGGAAACGTCAAGGTTTTCAAAGGAATCAGCTGCTGCATTGGCCTGGTGGAAACCGGGGCTGTTTATCATGAAAGCCCAGCCGGGGTTTTCATCAATTATCTGGGTGGAGTTTGCTGCCAGTATGACAAAGGGCACCTTGGCATCGCCGTAGATCTTTAGTGCAGGTATGGTTGCCCCTGAACAGTAACCTCCAAGCACTGCCACAACGTCAGAAGATACGAGTTTACTTGCGGCGGCGGTGCACATCTGGGGATCACAACCATCGTCTCCCACAGTCAGTTTGACTTCTTTTCCCAATATACCTCCGGCTGCATTTATTTCGCCCACTGCAATCCTTATGGCATTCTCCATATCTTTGCCATATGTAGCCTCCGAACCGGTTATGGGTACCATAATACCAATGAGCATCTCCCCGTCAAACTGCGGTCCTTCGGCCTCCGCCGGCTCCGCCCCTTCATCCTGCGGCTCCCCGCCCGGTTGGCTGCAACCAAATACCGCCGACAGCAGCAGAACAACCATAAGTGCTATAGCCCAACGTTTTCTTGTCATCAAATCAACCTCCCCATATTTTTATTCTTATCCCGCGTGACCAAGAATCCTTCTGTCAACAGGTCATCGGGTTCCGTCACAAAAGGTTTGTAAGTACAATAACAAATATTGTTTTAATCCTTTAATGCTGCTGCTTATATTTCCATGGAACTGGATGCAGAATGTAAATGGAAACGATCAGAAACTATTTCTGATTTTTTTACCGTGGGATTAGTTTTATAAAGTTTTCGGTATAATTATTTATACTTAAACAAAAATATACCACTAATTTCAGTTAATGTAAAGGGGATTTTTCTGCCATCTTATCCAGT
>CAZGUG010000020.1:0-33221 GCA_964529035.1 uncultured Clostridium sp. | reverse complement strand
ATATGTTAACTTTTTACATTTATTTAGCTACTTCTAATGCTAAATTATATAGCAAATGAATTATGGGAAACCGGATATCATGAGGCAAAGATTCTTGCAGTATTGATTATGAATAAAGAGACGATTGCTGCTGAAGATGTTGAACGTTTTATGACAGATGTTATGTCATGGGATTTATGCGACCATCTTTGCAAGAGCTTGATTATAAAATTAGAGGATTATAAACAATTCATATACAAGTGGTGTAATGATAATGGAGTCTACTACAAAAGAGCTGCTTATACATTAATTGCAGCAGCGGTAATACATAAGAAAGATTTGCCCATGGAAGAAATCGATGAATTTTTATATATGATCAAGGAAAATTCGAATGATAATAGAGTTCATGTAAAGAAAGCAATAAGTTGGGCTTTAAGGGAAATCGGAAAAAGGGATTTTGAATGTCAGGAAAAAGCTGTTCTGCTGGCACAGGAACTCAAAGAAAGCTCCGACAAAAATATGATTTGGGTTGGAAAGGATGCCGTTAAGGAATTGGAGACTTTGGTTTCAGTGAATGGACGGGGCAGGCTTTTAACTTCAAAATCTAAAATGGGAAGACAACAATAAATAAGGAGCGTATTAGTTTATGATTAAAAGAAAAGTAAAAAAACTACCGCCGTCAATGGATGAATGGCTCAAAGAAGCAAAGGCCCATCCGGCGGCTTTACAGCAAGGTATGTTTTTGATCCATAATGGTGTTGTGCGTCAAACGCCTAAAGCCAAGGTGCACAAAAGAATTGACGACGGTTCGGTGGTAAAGGGAATGGAATTTGCCTATGATACAGTAAAGGTTGATGCGGCCATTGATGAGACTTATAAGATGGATGGTATCTTCCATGTCAGGGTTTGGCTCAATAAAGGCCGGCTGGAAGTCGGTGACGATATAATGTATGTGCTGATAGGCGGCGATATACGGCCACATATTGTTGATGCCCTGCAATTCCTGGTTGAAAAGATTAAAAGTGAATGTGTTACCGAGATAGAACAAAGGATGTATTAAACAGGAAAAAAACGATATTCACTGTTTATCGGCGGGGTATTGTAATACAATATACGCAGGACAGAATTTGTAGTATAAAGAACGCAGTCCTGAATGGAGGTTATATTATGACTAAAATGTTCAGGGAACCGGTAAGCGGGTTTAGTCACCTGGCGGGAGCTTTGATGGCGGTGGCTGCCCTTGTGGTTTTGTTGTATGTAGGTATAACCAATAGGGATGTATGGCAGATAGTTGCGTTTTCCGTATTTGGCAGCAGTATGATACTACTGTATTCGGCTAGCGCTACGTATCACTTGGTCAACGCATCTGAACGGGTAATCAGGACTCTCAGAAAACTTGACCACAGCATGATATTTGTTTTGATTGCGGGAACATATACGCCGGTATGCCTTATACTGTTAAGAGGCGTAGTTGGATATACAATGCTCTCGGTGATATGGTCCTGCGCCATAGCCGGGATTGTACTCAAAATGTTTTTCATGAACATACCCCGGTGGCTTTATACCGGAGTATATCTTCTGCTAGGCTGGTTGGCCCTGGCGGTAATAGTGCCGCTTTTTAAAGCCGCCGGACTTGCGGCGGTTATGTGGCTTTTGGCCGGAGGATTGTTTTATACTGCCGGCGGCATTATATATGCGCTGAAGCGCCCGAATATAATATCCGACTGGCTTGGTTTTCATGAAATATTTCACATGTTTGTCATGCTGGGGAGCATCAGTCATTTTATCATGGTGTTTAAGTTCTGCTAATATTCAGACAGTATTAACTCGAACCTTCCAAACTGGTCCAAATGAAAGGTAATTTTTCCGTCCTCAAGGCATTCCTCAAGGATTCTTTCTTCTATGTAGAATTTAATGCCGTCGGTTTGGAACACGGTGTAATTTCCGGCATCCGCCGGCTCTCCCATCGAAGCCGATGGGCCCTGGAATACGCTTCATCATCCCTTCAGAATATAGTCATGTTTTATTGTGACGGTATCCCACCTGCCCTTTACATACTCCTTAAACCATTGGGATTCTAGCCTTGCCTTTTTCAAAACAGTTCCTCCTTGTTTTATTTTCGGGTTAACCTTTTCTGAGGCTGTCGCAGTCCGATTTGCAAAACCTGATACCTTCCCGGCGCGTTGTCGCCAACCGGTCTATGCTTTCCAAAAAGCCTTTAAGCTCGAAATGGTTTATTTTATAAAAACACCATTTGCCCCGCCTTTCACAGCTAATAAGTCCGCTTTCCACCAGCACGTTAAGGTGGTGGGAGATGGTGGGCTGTGTCAGGTCTAGGTTTTCCACAAAATCGCAGGCGCAGAGTTCCCGGTCCGCTAAAAGCCTTATAATTTTTAGCCGGCTCTCGTCACACAGCGCCTTAAGTTTAATCATAAGTTCTTTCATATTATCACCCCGCATATTGATGGCTGTCTTCATCATAGACAGTACCGGGTGCATTGTCAACCCGGACTATAGCTGCCCGGTGCTCTTTCCACCGGCATTTCGGGATTTGGTTTTAGGCAGGCTGCCGGGGAAACCAGTGTTTTGTCCTGTTTGCAATTCCCACCAGGGCCAGCATTACCGGGACTTCTACCAAAACTCCCACCACGGTGGCAAGGGCGGCGGCGGAATCCAGCCCGAACAGCGATATGGCAACGGCAACCGCCAGCTCGAAGAAGTTGCTGGCACCAATCATTGCCGCCGGGGCGGCTATGTTGTGATTAAGTTTCCATGCCCTTGCCCAGAAGTATGCGATGTAGAAGATAAAGAAGGTCTGGATAATAAGGGGGACCGCAATAAGGGCTATATGGATTGGGTTGGACAGGATTACATCTCCCTGGAAGGAAAAAATTATTACCAGGGTTAGAAGCAGTCCCGCTATGGTGGTGTTGTCAAATTTCCTTAGAAATACCTTTTCAAAGTATTCAAGGCCTTTGCTTTTGATTATATGCTTTCTGGACAGGTATCCGCCGGCCAGCGGGATTACCACGAATAAAACCACCGACAAAAACAGGGTGTCGTAGGGCACCCATACATCGCTTACACCCAGTAAAAACGCAACTATGGGCGTGAACGCAGCCAGCAGTATAAGGTCGTTGACCGCTACCTGGACCAGGGTATAGGCCGGGTCGCCGTCGGTCAGATGGCTCCATACAAACACCATGGCCGTACAGGGGGCCGCACCCAGGAGTACCGCCCCCGCCAGGTAGCCTGTGGCAAGGTCTGCACCAATCCAGGGTTTAAATACCACTTTTAAAAAGAATGACGCAATAAGATACATGGTAAAGGGCTTTATCAGCCAGTTTGTGACGCAGGTTACCGTAAGACCCTTTGGTTTTTTGGTCGCCTTTACGATGCTTGAGAAGTCTATCTTCAGCATCATCGGGTAAATCATAAGCCATATAAGTACTGCCACCGGTATGGATACGCTGGCGTATTCAAACCTGCTCAGGGTTTCGGGGACTACAGGGAGAAACTGGCCTATGGCCACCCCCGTTACTATACAGAGTGCAACCCAAAGCGTAAGGTATCTTTCAAAAAAACCCAAGCCGCTTCCTTTGTTTTGGTCGCTCATCCACAAATTCTCCTTTCATTCCAGTGATTAGTTTGTGAGTTTTTGCGCCCTTTTAATCTTAAAGAGCTGAGGGGTTTTGCGTGAATTACCAGGGCAATAACACATAGATGATTATCGATATATTAATAATATTATATAATAAAATTAATATCAATAAAAAAAGACTTAATTTTTTATACGGTTGGCATTACTGTGACCTTTGAAGGAAGTGAGAGTGCCGGTGCATCCAGGAGACAAAGGATGCGCCGGCAATTTATGGTTGCGGCCGAATGGTTTTTATGCTACAATTTTATAGACACATATATATGATAATAACACATATATAAACGGACTATATTGTTTGGGTTATTGATTTCCTGGTGCATTAACCATATGCGGAGGTGAAATAAATGTGCGGCTGCGGCAAAAACAAACATGAATGCGAATGCCAGAGCCCGAGAATGGAGCGATTTATTCAGCCCTGCATGCTGCTCCTTCTTTACGAAAAACCCGTCCACGGATACCAGCTTATGGAAAGCCTGAAGGAGTTCGGTTTTGAAGACGGTGCAGACCCGGGGCTTGTTTACAGGAACCTAAGGAAAATGGAACAGGAGGGAATCGTGGAATCCGAATGGGAAACGGCAGGGGCCGGCCCGGCCAAGAGGCTTTACAGGGTTACCCCGGTGGGAACAGACTTTGTGCACCGGTTTTCTATCCACGTTCAAAGCAGTATTGAAAGGCTTGAATATTTCCTGGAAAGATACCATCAGAGCTTCGGGGAAAAGAAGCCGGATAACGAATAGCAGAGGGAGGAAGGACATTGTTTGAGAAAATACTTTATGCTGTCGCTGTTTCGTCTTTGATTTTATCCTACTGTAAAGACAGGGACAGGACAAAGAAGGGCCTTAAAAAGGCATGGAAGTCCTTTGTGAACGTATTCCCGGCCTTTGCAGGGGTACTGGCCCTTATGGGCCTTGTGTTAACCGTTATGTCGGCGGATGTAATTTCCAGGTTCATCGGACATGGCACCGGGTTTTGGGGAATGCTTACAACATCTGTCATAGGATCCGTAACCCTTATACCCGGGTTTATCGTTTTTCCGCTGGCCGCATCCCTCCTGGAAAAGGGTGCCGGCGTGGCCCAGATAGCCGTATTCATATCCACGCTTATGATGGTGGGAATAGTAACTGCACCTCTTGAAATAGAATATTTCGGCAGGAAAGAAACCCTGCTTAGGAACGCTTTCAGTTTTGTATTTTCCTTTGTCGTGGCGGGAGTAATAGGGATGGTGATATCATGAAAAGGATAAAGCCCTATATGCTGCTAATAATAGTTGCGGCGGCCGATGTTTTGCTGCTGTTTGTGAACTTCGACCTTGGTACAAGGGTGATAAGGAGTACCGGCCTGAACTTTGCCCAGATGCTGGGTGTGATACCTCCCATATTTCTGCTTATAGGCCTTCTGGACGTATGGGTGCCCAGGGAAAAGGTTATTAAATTCATGGGCGAAGGGTCCGGCATCACCGGAGTGCTGCTGGGGATCCTGCTGGGCGCTGCGGCGGCGGGCCCCCTGTATGCGGCGTTCCCGGTTGCGGCAATAATGCTCAAAAAAGGTGCAAAGTTTACAAACATACTCATCTTTCTTGGTGCATGGTCAACAATGAAGATACCAATGTTTTTGTTCGAAATGGCATCCCTGGGATATGCCTTTGCCGCGGCAAGATGGCTTTTGAGCCTTACCGGCATACTTTTCATGTCCTGGATTATTAATAAATTGATGTCGGATGGCGAAAAACAGAGTATATATAAAAAACACAGCGGTGCACTGGAAGGAAAATAACGGCTTCCAAAAAAAAATGCGAAGGGGGAGGGACAGATTAAAGGGGCACCGTCCAGCCCTGAATGTGGTGAAACAGCCTTCCCGCTTCGCTCAGTATTACATACAGGTGGAACATGAGAAAGCCCATTATGGATATGGTGATAATAAGCCCTATAAGGGGCAGCGTGTTTTTGGTATCCCTGCGGTACAGGCCGATTACAGCCAGAACGATATTGACAAGACAGAGGGCGGGAAGCATCACTGCCAGCACCAGTGCGGTTTCAAGGTTGTTGTATAAAAGCACTGCGATGATAATACTGACCGAAGCAATTATTATGCATACCACGCCTATAACCGGATAGCCCCTGTCACCGTTTGTGCTTTTTTTCAAATCCCGGTTCATGGCATTCAACTCCTTATTACTACAATTCTATTCTTTATTAAAGCCCGGTATCCTTCTGCAGGCAGATTAATTGTTTACATTGACCCAATATTTTCCCATGTGTCCCTGATAAGCAGTATATAAGCAAGACAGTGGGATTTTTCCCTGCTTTCGATATAGGCCCTAAGCAGAGTGAAGCTGGCCTCTATATCGTTTATATAGTCATGGTCTATATCAAGCTGAAGGTACGGTTTTATACGTTTCCATGTCGCTATCGATTCGGTAATGCTGTTTTTGGCGGAGTCCCAGTCTTCTTCGCGTATTCTGTTTTCGGCCGCCGCGAGATGTGCTGAAAAGCCGCTTCGTTTATCAATGGATCTTCTAACCGGGGTACAGCAGCAGAGCGGTACCGTGACAGCAAGAATAATGATAAAGAGTAAAGCTCTTGTTTTCAATATCTATACATCTCCTTATTTCCGGTTGTCCGTCCGGATTACCGTATAGGGCCTGTCTCCCTTGAGGTCCACATAGAGGCTGCCATTCGTGTCAAGCTGGGCCAGTGAAACTTCGGATATGTCGGTGATGTTATGCTTCGACAGCTGATGATACAGCCATGCCTTGGACAGTTTAAGGGAGCGCAGCGCGTCGTCTAGCAGTATCCCGTCGGACACAAGGTTTGTGGGAAGCCCCTTGTATTCGGTTTTAAGCCCCAGGTCCTCCGGTGTCAGCGGCTGGGTATGGGCTTTTTTTTGCACGCTTAATTTACCGTTGGCTTCAAACATGGCGAATTCAACTTCTTGGATGCTGTATACATCCTTTATACGCAGTTGGGAAATCAAATCGTCTATGGTAAGGCGGATTTTTGCCAGGTTATTTTCCAAAATCTTGCCGTTTTCTATAACCACGGTGGCTTCCCCCTCAACAACCTTGCGTACCCAAACGTTGTGAAGGCTGATGAAGGCAAGTATTATAGGCAGCAGTGCCCATATAGCCATCCCTACGAGGGTGGCAAAGGTGTTCTGGTTGACCTGGACCGAGAGGGTGGAGGCTATAGAGCCTATGGTTATACCAACCACGTAGTCGAAAAAGGTAAGCTCGGATACCTGCTGTTTACCCATAAGCCTTACTAAAATCAGCAACACAAAAAAGGCCACAAAGGAGCGTATTCCCACCACCAGTATTATCGACAAACAAACACCTCCAGCACCGGCCGGCTGTCCTTAAAAATGGCACAACGGCATGGGTTAATGCTGCCGGTTATGTTTAGTCTGTGGAAATCTGATGTTGGTATGCATATTTTTAGAATTTTACCCGGCTTCATTTTTTGCTGCAAAGGTAACAAGGTAAATTTTGCATGGCCTTTTGAAACAACTGATATGAATTAAACTTGAGAATGTTGTAAAAATAAAGAAGGGGAGGCCGAGATCGATGACAGTAGGTTCAAAGGTAAAACAAACTCTGGCAGATCTTAAGGGAGCCCACGATACCCTGCAGCTTTTTTCTGTAAAGTCCCGGGATAAAGAAGCAGAGGCTGCCTTTGTCCGGGCAATTGAAATTACCGGGGAAGTTATTCGGGATTTGGAGGGCCGGCTGCGCGTTTTGGAATCCGAAGAGCCACAATACAAGGGCAAATAGAGGTGAAGAGATATGCGAGATTGGCTTAATATCTTAATAAGGTCCTCCGCTTTGTTTTTTGTAGTGCTGGTACTTGTAAGAATTATGGGCAAACGTCACCCGGCCAGGATAAGCCCCTTTCACTTTATAGTATACACCGCTATCGCAGTGACAGCCGTGCTTATTTCGGTAAACATAGTTAAAAACGCGGTTCTTGGTTTGATAACCCTGGGCGTGTGGGCGGCCCTTGTAATAACCCTTGATTACCTGGCCTTAAAGAGCAAAGCGGTCCATGACCTGGTAAACGGCAGGGAGACCGTTCTTATAAAACAGGGCAAAATAATGGAAGAAAATTTAAGTCAGGCACGGCTTACCGGTGAAGAGCTGTTAAGGGAGCTGAGGGCAAAAAATGTTTTTGAGCTGGCGGATGTGGAGTTTGCGGTACTGGAAACCACCGGCGAGATAAGCGTACTGCTTAAATCCGATAAAAAACCGGTATCTCCTAACAATCTTGAAATGAAGGTTGCCCCCCGAAGCGAGCCCCAGACCGTTATATCGGACGGCAATATCCTTGACGAGCCGCTGGCGGCATTAGGACTAAACAGCCGCTGGGTAAGGGCCGAACTGGAAAAAATGGGAGTGGCCCTGGAAAACGTATTTTTAGGCCAGGTGAATTCTTCCGGTGAACTGTACGTGGACCTTTTCGACGATGCGATCCAGCTGCCCCAGGCAAAGGTGAAGGAACTCCTTCATGCTTCACTTGAAAAAAGCCAGGCCGACCTGACTGCTTATTCTTTGGAAACACAAAACAAACAGGCCAAAGATATGTATCAAAGAAACGCCGACAGGCTTAAAGCGGTTGTTGAGGAATTAAAACCGCATCTAATAAGGTAGAGGGTGAGCAGACATGTCAAACAAAAAGAAGAAAAAGCTAACCCCCACCCAGCAGCAGTACCAGCAGTTTGCCAGCCAGAGGGAGCCAAAACGCCCGGTTTTTATCAACTGTGTCAAGGCATTCCTGGTGGGAGGTATTATCAGCACGCTGGGGCAGGGGCTGCAGTGGATGTTTATGACATATTTCGGTTTTGACAAGGTTACAGCAAGCAATCCCACCGTGGCGGTACTTATAATACTGTCTGTACTACTGACCGGCCTGGGCGTGTATGACCATATAGCCCAGTGGGCGGGGGCGGGCACCGCGGTACCGGTTACGGGGTTTGCCAATACAATGGCCTCCGCTGCCATAGAGCACCGCAGCGAAGGTTATGTCCTGGGAGTGGGGGGCAACATGTTCAAGCTGTCGGGACCGGTAATAACCTATGGAGTTTTTTTTGCATTCGTGGTAAGCCTTATAAAGATTATCGTAAAGGAATTGGGTGGTATATAAATGCTTAAGGGACACCAAACCTGGGTCTTTGAAAACAGGCCGGTGATAATTGCAACCTCTGCGGTGGGGGGGCCCTTTGAGTCAAAGGGGGCTCTGGCGGAGGATTTTGATATCCTGCATAAGGACATGTGGCTAGGACAGGACAGCTTTGAAAAGGCGGAAAAGAAACTGTTGGAGGAAGCCTGCGAGATAGCAATAAAAAAAGCAGGTATAAAAAAAGAGGATGTGAATATTTTCCTAAGCGGTGATTTACTTAACCAGATAATATCCAGCAGTTTTACCGCCCGCACCCTTGCGGTACCCTACATCGGCCTGTTTGGAGCATGCTCCAGTTCGATGGAGGGCCTGTCGGTTGCGGCGCTGCTGGTTGAAAGCAAAGCGGCGGACTGCGTACTGGCAGCCACTTCCAGCCATAACGCCGCTGCGGAAAAACAGTTCAGGTATCCAACCGAATACGGTGCACAGAAACCGCCCACCTCCCAGTGGACGGTGACCGGTGCCGGAGCTGCGATAATTACCCGGCAAGGGGAAGGCCCGCGGATAACATCGGCTACCATAGGCCGTGTTATAGATATGGGCATATCCGACCCATTTAACATGGGAGCGGCCATGGCACCGGCCGCTGTTGATACCATCCAGGCACATTTCCGTGACCTGGGCAGGGACCCGTCCTATTATGACTTTATTGCCACCGGTGATTTGGGAAAGGTGGGACACGGGATTACAGAAGAACTGCTTAAAAAACACGGGCTTAACATCCCGCCGGATATATTCACCGACTGCGGGATGATCATATATAAGGAGGAACAGCCGGTTCTGGCCGGAGCAAGCGGCTGCGGCTGTTCGGCAACGGTAACCTATGGACATCTCATGCGCAGGATGCGGGAAGGTGAACTCAAAAAAATACTTATTGCGGCCACCGGGGCTTTGATGTCGCCAATGTCCTACCAGCAGAAGGAAAGCATACCCTGCATAGCCCATGCGGTGTCCATAGAAATGTAGAGAGGACGATTTGAATTATGGAAAAGTTTATCTGGGCCTTTGTTGTAGGAGGGGCCATATGCGTAATAGGACAGATTTTGATGGATGTGTTTAAGCTTACTCCCGCCCATACCATGAGCTCTTTGGTAGTTGCAGGGGCCGTGCTGGGGGGGCTGGGCCTGTATGAGCCCCTTATTGAGTTCGCCGGGGCGGGCGCTTCTGTGCCCATAAGCAGTTTCGGTAATTCCCTGGTCAAGGGAGCCCTGGCCGAATACGAGATGACAGGTATAGTGGGAGTTTTAACCGGTATATTTGAAGTTACCAGCGCCGGCATATCCGCCGCCATTATATTTGCATTTATGGCATCACTTTTTTTCAAGCCCAAGGGTTGAATTTAAAGGAAGGAGGTGGGGTAATTGACAGTAGGTACCCAGCTTCAGCAGGCGATAGCAAGTGTCCAGAGCGCTGCCGCCAGTATGAAAACCTTTGCCGTTGAAACCGAAGACCAGCAGGCCAAACAGACCTTCCAAAGTCTGGCCCAGACCCTGGACAGCGCGGTTCAGAGCCTAAAAAGCAGGCAGCAGTATATAGAAAACCAGGAGCCCCAGTACAGGCAGCAGTAGTAAAAAGAGGGACGGGAAACCGTCCCCTGTTGTTTTATATGGACATGTATGTAAAAATCCGGTATCATGATAGGGGGAGATACAAAGCAAATACGGGAGGGATGGCCATGCAGCTTGACGAAAGGGTGGAGGGTTACAAGAACGACCTTATTAAATCCACCCAGGAGATTATAGGTTTTAAGAGCCTCAAGGCGGAGCCGGAAGAAGGAATGCCCTTTGGCAGGGCGATAAACGATACGCTGCTTTACTACCTTGAATTGGCTGACAGCATGGGCTTTAAGACCAAAAACGTGGACGGATACGCAGGGCATGTTGAGTATGGTGAAGGGGAAGAGATTATTGGGGTTCTGGTACACCTTGACGTTGTTCCCGAGGGCGACGGCTGGACCTATCCGCCATATTCGGGACAAATAGCGGACAACAAAATATACGGCCGGGGCACGGTGGACGACAAGGGCCCGGCTATTTCGGTGCTCTATGCCTTAAAGGCCATTAAGGATTCCGGAGTTAAACTGGGTAAAAGGATAAGGATAATAGCCGGCCTTGACGAAGAAAGCGGTTGGGCATGCATGGATCATTATTTCAAGCATGAAGAAAAACCCGCCGCCGGGTTTTCGCCGGATGCAGAATTCCCCATCATCTACAGCGAAAAAGGCATACTTATTTTTGGTATGGAAAAGGACTTCGCCGCATGCGGCGGCAGCGGCATCACCGTTGAAAGCATCCGGGGAGGCAACAGGCCCAATATGGTGCCGGACTTTTGTGAAGCGGTATTGAAAGGCGATGATTCAAAGGCGCTGCAGGCGGTGGAGGAAAGGCTTACAGCCTTTGCCGCAAACAACGGGTATAACATGCAGTCCGAGAGCGGTAAGGACGGGGTGGTAATAAAATCCTACGGAATTTCTGCCCACGGCAGTACTCCGGAAAAGGGTCAGAACGCAATCGCACAGATGCTTGGCTTTCTCAACAGCATAAGCCTTGCAGAAGGAGGGGCGAAGGAGTACATAAGGGATTTGGCACAGAAGATAGGTTTTGAGACCGACGGAAAATCCCTCGGGATTGATTTCGAGGACGAAATATCCGGCGCCCTGGTATTCAACATGGGGCAGATAGAACTGGACAAAACCCATGGAAAGGTTGTTATTAACATTAGGTATCCAATAAAATACGAGGGCGATTATATTATGGAACAGCTTAAGAAAGCCCTTGGGGGTACGGGAATAACCATTTCCGGTGACGTTTACCATCAGCCTCCGCTGTATGTGCCGGAAGATAATTTTATGATACAAAAGCTCAAAAAAGTATACAGGGAGATAACGGGAGAAGAGGCACGGCTGATTTCAATCGGTGGCGGTACATATGCAAGGGCCATTGACAATGCTGTGGCCTTTGGGCCCCGTTTTCCCGGCCAGCCCGAGCTGGCCCATGAAAAGGACGAATACATTGAAATTGACCATTTGGTTACAATAACCAAAATATACGCAAAGGCCATGTATCTGCTGGCCCTGTAGCCTTAAAAAACCCATCTGCCCGATGGGTTTTTTAAGCCGGGAGAAAAAGCAAAAAAAGACCGGGTTAATCCCGATCAAATTTACCAATACAAAATATGTCAGGTGCAGTGACTATATGTCAAAAGCAAAGAATATAATGATAATTATCAAAAGCAGGAACAAAGTACCCTGACTGCCCTTGAAGAAGTTTTCCAGGTCTACCATATTTCATTCACCCCCTGAAGTAGTCTGCAATATATGTTATTATTCGGGGTTGGATTTGGTGCATGTACAGCGAAAGACACGGAAAAGACAAGAAAAGACAGGGGGACGGTTCTGTTGTCTGCAAGAAGACACGGGGATGAGACACGGGGACGGTTCTTGTGTCTGTTAAGGAAACTCGTTGGGAGTATATCAGGAAACAGGCAGAAAAATTCCGGATGTCAGATTATGAAAGGAGATGTGCACAATGATGAGTTTTAAACACCATATAACCTGTATAGACGCCCACACGGCGGGGGAGCCGCTTCGGATAGTAACATCAGGATTTCCGCCGATTTACGGGGATACAATCCTTGAAAAGAGGGATTATGTGCTTAAGAACTACGGCCACCTGCGGAAGATGATTATGCTGGAGCCGAGGGGCCACAGCGGCATGTACGGCTGCATAATTGTCCCGGCGGTAACCGATGACGGTGATTTTGGCGTATTGTTTACCCACAACGAGGGTTTAAGCTCCATGTGCGGACACGGAATTATCGGGGTGACAAAGGTTGCAGTTGAAACCGGGATGATTGTTTCCGGGGAAGGGGGAAATACCGTTAAAATCGATACCCCCGCCGGAAGGGTCACCGCCTGCGTCGATGTGAAAGACGGCAGGGTAGAAAGGGTAAGGTTTCAGAACGTACCATGTTTTGTATACAAAAAAGACATTCCCGTTAATGTGAACGGCATAGGAAGCATTTCAGTGGACGTGGCATACTGCGGAGCCTTTTATGTGTACCTTGACGTGAAAAAGGTAGGCCTTGAGGTAACCCCGGAAAACACCGAAAGACTGGTTAAGGTGGGCATGGAGATTAAGAACAAGGTTATGTCACGAATGGAATTCAACCACCCCACCTCCGGGGTCAACTGGCTTTACGGAACCATCCTTTTCGAGACACCGGTAAGAAAGGGCAGTAAACTCGTCACCAAAAACGTATGCATTTTTGCCGAGGGACAGGTGGACAGGTCTCCCACCGGTACCGGTACCGGCGGAAGGGTTGCACTGCACTACAGCGCCGGGGAGATGAAAAAGGAGGATGTCCTTGTTAACTATAGTATAATAGATACACCCTTCGAAGGCAGGGTGGTGGAGCAGACCAAAGTAGGGGAGTACGATGCAGTTGTAACCGAGGTCTCGGGCACTGCGCATATAATGGGTTTTAATCAGCTGGTGCTGGATCCGGAGGACCCGCTGCCGGAGGGGTTCAGGATAATAGGCAGTTAAAAAATATACAGGGGTGGTTTTGATGCTTGTACTGACAAGGGAGGATATTAAGAAGGTATTCTCAATGAAGGATGCGATAGACGCAGCCAAAGAGGCCCTCAAAATTTATTCCCAGGGCAAAAGCGTAGTCCCCTTGAGGGTTAACCTGGACATTCCAAAGATGCAGGGGCGGAGCCTTTTTATGCCGGCTTACATAGAGGACCTGGAAGCCATCGGGGTAAAGATTATCTCAATTTTTCCCCGAAACCCCCAGTTGGGGAAGCCTTCGGCTCCGGCCCAGATGGTGCTTTTGGACGGGGCAACCGGCGAGGTGGCCGCAATAATTAACGGAACCTATCTTACCCAATTAAGAACCGGTGCTGTACAGGGTGCGGCCACCGATATCCTGGCAAGAAAGGATGCAAAGGTTGCGGCGCTGATTGGTACCGGCGGCCAGGCGGCAGCACAGCTTGAAGCCATGCTGTGCGCACGAAACCTGAAAGAGGTAAGGGTGGCAGGCAGGGATTTTGGGAAGACAAAACGGTTTGCTAAGGATATGCAAAGGCAGATGGCTGCATCCGGTGCTGAAATTGTGCCGGTGGAAAGGGCTGGGCAGGCCGTTGAAGGGGCGGACATAATTACTACGGTGACAACCTCCAGCGAACCAACCTTTGACGGCCAGCTGGTAAAGGAGGGTACCCATGTAAACGGCATTGGTTCCTATACCCCGGATGCGAGAGAACTGGATGAAACAATAATAACAAAGGCTGGCGGAATATTCTTTGATACGAAGGAAGGGGTTCTGGCCGAGGCTGGGGATATTATTATCCCGCTGAAAAAGGGTATTATATCCGAAAAGAATTTTAACGGGGAGCTTGGCCGGGTAATAACAGGCGAGATACCCGGAAGGCTCAAGGACAGCGACATAACGCTGTTTAAATGTGTCGGCATGGCAATCCTGGATTTGGTTGCCGCCCACAGGGTTTATGAAAAGGCAGTGGAAAAGGGCATAGGACATCAACTGGAAATCTAGCTCCTTATTAATTGTAGGCCACCCATAGGAATGGCCTACAAATCTCCTTTAGAATTTGTATATTACTCCATCACAGAATACCTTGTTTATTTTTTTGCCCTCCATGTACAGTTGAATATTCATCCCCTTCCTTGCCTGTATATACACAGGCAGGTCCAGTTCCTTCTCGCAGTTCCCGGATAACAGCTTTAGAGTAGTTGTATGGGCGTGGTTCCTCCCGCCAAAATCGGTCAGGTCGGCGCCGAATATAAACCCGTCGGCGGTTCCCATAATATCGGTATACAATACCGGGTAGTCAACAATCTTGGCGAACACCGGAGGGGAGGAGTCCACTGTTTCGTCATCTATATAGTCGAGTTCAAAGTCCAAATATATCTTGCCATCCCGCAGTCTAGTTTTTCTTATATCCAACAACAGGTACCCTTTGATTTTGGAAACGTCAATACTATCCATAATTGCCTTTTCCAAGGGCAGGTATCCCTTGGTGAAAGTATCCTTAAGATACAGGTAAATCAAAAAATCTCTCCTATCGGTTATTCCCGTTTGCTCACAGCAATCCCGCAGTTTGGACTCCAGGATATCATTGAGTTTATCACTGTTTACCTTGCCCAGCAGGTTTTTGCAGTTATAGGCATTGGCAATATGGGTCTCGATTTTTGATATATCCACTATGGTATCATCCGCCTCAAGTTCTGTGAGGGCAGCCAGAAAAACGTTATTGTCTCCCGGGTATTGGCGGTGTATAAACCCGATATGGTTTCCGCCGGCATCGCATATATTAAAAGGCATGATGCTCCTCCTTATTTATTTGATGATTTGCCGTCTTTCTTCAGTTCCTCAATATTCAGTGCCCACAGGCCGCTGTCCGCGGTACCTATATAAAGAGTTTTGCCGTCCTTGTCAAAGCATAGGTCCAGTATTCTGACATCCTTCATTTTCTCTCCCACCTCCAGCCAGTGGCCGCCGCCGTTGAATGAATAATACAGCCCTCCCACACCAGAGGGGTAGTCCCATAATCCTAAAGCCCATTCGTTAAGGCTGGCCGGGTTGAATTCAAGGCGGGTCATACCGCCCGGCAGGTAGAACTGCTGCTGGGAGGTTATTGTGCCATCATGGCTTGCCGATACCACACCCTGGGCGTAGGCCAGATAGGCCGTTTCCGGATAAAGGGGATGTATAAGAACACCATAGTTTGCACCGGTTTCCACCTTAGCCCAGCTTTTGCCGCCATCGGTAGACAGGTAGGTAAGTTTATCAACAATATATATTATTTCTGGGTCCTCCGGGTGTACCGCGATTCCTCTGACGGTAATATCGGTAAGCTTCTTCCAACTGATACCTCCATCGCCGCTTTTCCAAAGGCCTCCACCGTTCTTGGTCGATTGGCCTACAAATATTTCCCCGGTAGCAGGGCTGACCGTTATTATATCAATAGGTTCGGGAAGGGCTATAATTTCGGCTTCGTTCCATAAGTCGTCTTCCACCGTGTACAGGTATACTTCCCCGTTGTCCCCTGCGGCAACAATGGTTGCCTTGTCATCTTTCTCCAACAAATAGAAGGTGGAAATAACAGTGTCGGGATGGGCTGCATTCCATCCTCCCTCTTCCGGGTAATAGAGCTTTCTTCCGGACAGGGCAAATACCCTTCCGTCGCTTGTTACCTGTATCTTGTCCACCCTGTCACCGGTAAACCCAAGATGCTTCCATTTCCAACCGGCGTCATCCAGGGGCTGGCCGGGTAGGTTATCTACTGGGGGAGTATCCGGCTGGCATGCTGTTAAGGAAGCTATGACCATAAGTCCCATTAGAACGAATAACATTTTTTTGTCTATCATGTTATTCACCTCCCCTTAATTTCACCATCTCGGATATCGTTACAAACCGGTATCCCCTGTCCCTCAGGTTTTCTATAATCCCCGGAAGCGCTTTTATAGTAGTATCCCTGCCGGTATGCATGGTTGCTATGGCTCCGGGATGTACCCACTGAGTTACTACCCTTTTAATGTGCTTTGCATCATTGTCCGGGTCGGCATCGGTGGAGTTAAGCGACCACAGTACCGTCTGCAGCCCTGCGTTTTGCGCTATTCTAACCGCATTATCGTTATAATACCCGCCCGGGGGTCTGAAAAAGGGTGCGCTTTGGCCACCGTATTTTTCCGTAAAGAGCCGGGTGGATATAAGCTGGGCCCTTATCTCATCATCGGTAAGGGTATGGTTGTTATAGTGGTCCCAGGTGTGGTTTGCGGCCTGGTGGCCCCGCTTTACAAGTTCCTCAAGTACGCCGGCATTTTGTTCTATACTGTTGCCAATCACAAAGAAAGTGGCTTTTACATTGTATACATCCAGAACATCCAAAAGGGGATATACCTTGTCCCCAAGATAATCGTCAAAGGTAAGAGCTACCACATTTTCCTCAGGGCCTTTTTCGATAACCGGCATCAGCGGTTGGGTATCGGGCGTAAATCCTCTGAACTGAAAAACTGCCCCTCCGGTATCCACAACTTCTTTAAGTTGGTCAAGGGTGGAGTATGCTCTGCCGTCTATAAACATTGCATCTATTCTGCTATCGTCTATATAGGTATGTCCCTCAATCGCGTCATACCTGAACACCCTTCCGAAGGATAAAGCAAAAATCCGGCTGGGTACAAGTTTTTCTTCCTGGTACCCTACTGCATTATCGGTCATTTTCATGCCGTTTATATAAAAGGAGAACCTTGGCAGCTGCCTTAAGTCTATTGATTGGTGCGTGCTGCCACCGGATTGTATCTCTATGTTCCCGCCGTGTATTCGTACGCTGTCAAGGCTCAGCAGGTTTTCCAGCCTGTCTAGGGGGATATAGCCTTTTCCGAAAAAATTTACAATATCTACATAGGCCTCATGGCTGTTCTTAACCAGTTGAATCATCCCTAAATCGGGTACCCAGTTGACAATCCAGTTAAGGCTATCGCTAATGGTCCTTATGGGGACATAGATAATTCCATCCCAGTCATACCCGATATCCACGAATATACCGTTTATGAATACATGGTATTTCTTACTCAGCCTCTCCTGGGCGAACTTATTCCCGTTCTCAATTTCACTTTGGGTTTTGGATTCGTACCAGTTGAAACGAGTACCGCTAAGGATCTCCCCCGCTTCGTTAAAAAGCCTCCGCGCGGTTATAAACCCGGCGCAGGCAATGGTGGCTATAAGAAGGATAATTATTACCTTTTTCATTGTCATCCCCCGGCATGCGAATAATTCTTTTTACTGGCTTAATTCTATCTTGCTTCACTAATGAGTGTCAATGGGATAATAAACCGCGTGTCATTCCGCAAGGTCCAGGATGAACTTTTCCCGGGACAGCAGCCGGCCAATGCTGTCGAGGGTTATATTAAACTCATTTGCTTCCGCGTCAAACAGTGAGAAGGCCACTAATTGCGGGTCTTCCCAGTCAAAGCGCATCTGGCCCTGTTTATTGGCTCCGGCGTCAACAAGTTCAAAGTGAGGCAGTACTGTGTCCGGCCCTTCGGGACCCTCCAATGAGTAATTCATGAAAAGCCTGCCCTCTTCCATCCAGGCCCTTTTTATAATTATCTTTCCGCCGGGGAACTGAATTTCCTCACCGGGGAATAATTCATCCCCTTCTCCAAAGTCCAGGTAAACCCTGGGGGAATCCTCCATCCATTCATAGAGGTACAACGGTGGCAGTATAAGCTCCAGGCTTTCTGTTTCCTTTTTTACCGGCGCAAACTTTATAATGGCTTCCACCTGGCAGGGGAACTGGGTGGTGGAATACTCCCCCTTTTGTACCTCCGTTTCCTGCCTTGAAGTCATATCATAAAGGGCGGGACGGCTTAGGGGCGGGTCTCCGGCGCGGTAGTTTATCCCGCAGCTTGACGCATACCCGGACATAAGCCCTCCGGGAGGGGGCGCAGCCAAACCCGGGGGCGGCGGAGTATCCGGCACCTTTACAACCGAGGTGGGAAAGTAGGCGCTGCTCCGGCCTATGCCAAGGCCGGCCACAGAGCCGTCCACCGGCCAGTCAAGGTATATTTTGAACAGGGCTTCACTGACGCCTAATACGGCCTTTTCAAGCGTTATTCCAAGGCCGGGCAGTTCCTTCTTTTGATTTGGGTAGACAATTTTGGTATGTTGAACGGTTTTTACAACATCCACCGGGAAGGTAAACTCTGCCTCCTGCCCCTTGGCCTCTTCTGCCATATCCATGGCAAGGGACACGGTTACCTGTTGGGCTTCCAGTCCTATGGGCTCAAACTCCAGCATGAAATATTTGCCCTGCCAGCCGCTGGCGCTTTTGAACTGGTACTGGTGCCCGGTCTGGTCGAACAGGTCTACCCGGGGTATGGCCTCGGTTTTATCCGAGAGGCTTAAAAACAGCACGCTGCGGGTGCCGTCAAACAGGCCCTTCTCTAAGGTTGCCCCGAGCCCGTCCATATCCTTTGTTTGGTTAATCTCTGTAAACAGCCCAAGCTCTTGGGCAAACCGGTAATCCGGGTGGTTCATTCCCACGTGTTTTCCTGCGGTATAGGAGGCATAGGCCAATCCTGCTCCGCCCACTACCAGTATTAATACCGCTGCTGCCAGAGCTTTTCTTAATCTGATAAAAAGTCTGCCGCCGCTGTCCTTTTGTAGGGCGTATTTTTCGGCAGGAATCGGATCAGCCAGCGGACGGGTAAAGCTGTTCCAATCATCGGCACAGCTGGTGCAGCCGGCCATATGTTCTTTAACGAATTCGGCAGTTTCTTCACTTAACAGGTTTTCCGCATACAAAGGCAGCAGCTCCCTGATAAGCCTGCATTCTTTACGCTTCATTTACCATCATCCTCCTGTTCCCGACAAATTTGCCCCAGCTTCATTTTGGCCCGGTAAAAGGTCACTCGGGCCCAGTTTACCGTCTGGCCGAAAATCCCGGCGATTTCTTCATAGGACAGTCCTTCGTATTCTTTCAGAATAATTACGGTTCTGCTTATTTCAGGGATTTGGGACAGTGCTTTTCGTACCCTTTCCCGCTCCTCCTTAAGCAGCAGTGCTTCCGCCGGCAGGTCCGGAGTATTCGATGCCGGCTCATTATCAAGCAGGGGTCCGTCCCGAACCATTCTTTTAAATTTTGCTCTTTTCCGGATAGATTTAAGATACACGTTGCGGGCGATGGAAAAAAGCCAGGTTTTAAGGGCAGCCTCTCCTTTGAACCGGTAAATCGACAGGCAGGCCTGATAAAACGTTTCCTGGGTCAGTTCGACTGCCTCTTCCCAGCTGCCGGTCATACGCAAAAAATAGCGAAAGACGGCTTCTTTATGAAGTTCATAAAGCTTTTTTATCCTTTCCATGGCTTCCCTCCACCTTATCTATTCGGTAAAGGGCAGCCAAATCCTATCTTTCAGCCGCAAATTTTTTCCTGTATATTTTTGCAAATTGTCCCCGCCCCGTTGCAATAAGCCTTGCTGTTTCGGGGACGGATTTGTCCAAGACCGCGGCAATTTGTTCATATGAGCAGCCCAATATGTCACGAAGTATAACGGTGCAGCGGAGTTCGGGTGACAGGCAGAGCAAGGCTTTCTGGAGCGGATCCTCTGATTCTAAATCCAGGCTTCCGTAATATTTCAAAAAATCACTCCACACCTGCTTTAACAAAACCAGCCTGTCTTTTTGTCCGGCCGGGTAATTTAAAAGTACATTTTCCGTTAATACTCCGGCAGTTTCTATATTTCCAGACAGCCGGTAACAAAAATTATATATCGTTTTAATATGCAATTTATGTAAGGATTCCGACTGCGGTTTTTCGGTTTGCACAGCAACCATATGTATTTCCTCCTCCGACGGTTTTCGGTATCTGTGGTATCACTATATTATTAGTACCATCAACTTCAAATTCATTACAACATAAAAAGATTTTTTTGCGACTGACGGCTGAACAACAAAAAAAGCCTGTAGTAAGGCCGATAATCCAGGCTTTTTGTAGTTAATACCATAAAACCGGGAATCCGGTATTTACCGGCTGTCTCTTTTTATTTCCCGGACAGTCTGTTCCAGTTCGCGAATACTATCCTTCAGGGCATCAATTCGTTTTTCAAATCTTATTAGAAGATATATTGCAATGACGATGGGAAAGCCGATATTACCTATCAAATTGTACCACTCATATAAATTATCCATGCCATCATCCCCAATAAGCTTCTTGGTATAACCTGTTTAATGCTGCCCTTATATATATAAAAGACAGGGAATCGGGAAAATGTAACCCAAAAAATAAAAAATCCCCGGTTCTTGGGGATTTTTTATTTTACAGTTTTTTTCGTTTTTCAAAATGTCTGTGCAGCTCCTTTCTTCCCCAATCGGTGTTTGGTTCGAAACGCTGTACTGCTTCGAACAGTTCTGCGATTAGTTCGTGCCTGGCATCTTCGCGGTATTCTATGTTCATTCTTTTGGCCATTTTTATTATAATGGGCCTGAACCGCTGGTACAGTTCTTCCAAATCCTTTGGGTTTCCGGTTTTCGCCCGTTCGATGAGTTGGGTCAGTCCCTCAATCCTTCTCCGGTTTTTCATGAGCAGTCCATGAATCTGCGCAGCTTATCTAGTGCAATTTTTTTTGTTCGGTAAACTGTTTTACGGGATACCTGAAGTTCTCTGCTCAGCTGTGATATTCTTTTCTGATTCCAAAACAGTTCAACGATCACCTCTGCTTCTTTTGGTTTAAGGTTTGCCATTGCCTGGGCAAGGAGCAGCTTGTCAACTACAAAACCGTCGAAACAGGCATTGTCATCTATAAGCTGGTCTATTCCTTCTTCGGAATCGTCGGTGTCGTATACCGGTTTGTTTAAAATAAGCTGTTCCTGTTCCCTGATGGTATTCCATTTACGGGCTATTCTTGCCGCCCTGCCCGTTAAGCAGATATTGATGTAAGCAACAGCAGCGGCGTCAGACCAGTTTTCCTCCTTTCCTTTCATTTTCGCCCCCTCCTCGTTAAATCAATATGCTTTTGTGCCCATTCTTTTATCGCGTTTTGTATTAACCTGTTTCATAACCCATTGGACATACCACCTCGCCTGCAATATTTTTGAACATAAAACTCACTAATGCCTGTACGCAAAGCACCAGTGAGCCTGGAAAAGTTATATCAGCAACCCGGCCGTCATAGCGACCCCGATGTCCGCTGTAGACCCGTGGCTTTGCGTCCCTGCCTTTCGGCAGGTTTGCCGTTACCGGATTTATTAAATAACTGATTGTGTATTTCATATTATATCATTTCCATTTTGTCTGTCGCCTAATTTTTTGTGAAAACGACTTTTGTATTCACAGAAACTACCTTTGCGTTTGCCGGGACGGCATTTTGATTATCAAACAGAATCATTAACTCAGAGTATCATGCGGCATTATTTTACTCAGTAATCATTTTTTGTTATAGACTATAATTAGCAGCAGATGAAGACTGGCGTGACACTTGATTAGTGAATCTGCGTTAAAGAGAGGAATGGCTGGAAGCTGACTGGGTGGACTACGACTTCTTCGGCAGGAACATCAAAAACTGATGAACGGGCTTGCCGTGAGAGGACAGGAGACGTTCAGGATTCTTTGACAAGCGTGCTGCTGCCATATATAATAATTACAGATAATTACAATAATTATGCAAGCTGAACAGGCGATGGACCAAATCAGGGTTCATGGGGCCGGGCCCGAAAAGGCAGCAGATGAACTTACAGCACATCTGTGGGACAGCGCTATTCCACGGATGTGCTGTTTTATACCTTTATGAATATGTTGGCGATTGGGTTAATTAAAGAGCCCCTGAGCAGTATAATACCGGAGGGGTTGTTTTGATAAGAACAATAATAAAGAAATTTATCAAAAATCACCGAAATACAACAAACTTACATGTAAGGGAAGCCTATGGCGTGCTGTCCGGGGTTCTCGGCATTGCCTGCAACCTGATACTGTTTATTTTAAAATTGGCGGTGGGGCTGTTTATAGACAGTATCGCGGTAATCTCCGATGCCTTTAACAATTTAAGCGACCTGGGCTCATCACTGGTTGCCATATTCGGGGCAAAGCTCAGCAGCCAGCCTCCCGACAAAGAGCATCCCTACGGCCATGGGAGGCTTGAGTACATCGCATCCCTGGTGGTGGCTTTTATAATATTCGGAGTAGGGCTGCAGATACTCAGAAGTTCGGTTGAGAAAATTATTAGCCCGAAAGCGGTGCTTTTTAGTCCGTTATCGCTATGCCTTTTATTTGGTTCCATTTTGATAAAGCTATGGATGTACTCCTATAACAGGTACATTGGAAGAGCAATAAACTCGGGGGTCAACAGGGCGGTGGCACGGGACAGCCTGAACGATGCCTTTGCCACCGGCGCAGTAATAGCGGGAACTGTGCTGGGAAGGTACGTAGATTTCCCCGTTGACGGGCTGCTGGGGCTTATCATTTCTCTAATTGTAGTCTACACAGGGTTTGGTATTGCGAAGGATTCGGTGAACCTGCTTCTGGGGACCCCTCCCGACCCCCAGCTCGTGGAAAGCATCTGCTCGTTGGTGCTTAAGGGTAAAAATATTAAGGGGGTACATGACCTGATAGTACACGATTACGGCCCGGGGAGGGTAATAGCATCAATACACGCCGAGGTATCTAACGCCCTCGATATTATGAACATTCATTTCGAGATAGATGAAATTGAAAAGAGAATAGAGGATCAGCTGGGAATTAATATTGTAATACACATGGACCCCGTAAAAGAGACACCGCGGAAGGCGCCTGGCAATACCGGCAGCGCACCTGAGGATACCGAAAGGGCAGGACAAAAGGATTATTGAGAATTAGTAGGAGGTGGATTTATGGATTTCAGACAGCTTGAGTCCTTTGTGGCAATTGCAAAGCACGGCAGTTTTACAAGGGCGGCGGAAGAGCTTTACCTTACTCAGCCTACCCTGACCGGGCACATCCAATCAATTGAAAACGAGCTGGCAACCGTTCTGCTGAACAGGTGCGGCAAGTCGGTCACACTGACCGAGGCGGGACGGGTTTTGTACAGCCATGCAGTTAACATTCTGAATATGAGGGAGCAGGCCCTTTTTTCGTTGGCCCAATACGAGGGCAAATTGGAAGGGGAGCTTGCCATTGCATCCAGCACGGTACCCCAAAGGTATTTTCTTCCCGGCCTTTTATCGACCTTTGGCTGTAGATACCCAGGTATAAGATATGTTTTGAAACAGTTCGACAGCAGGGGGGTTATTGATGCCATAATTTCGGGCAGTATGGACTTCGGGTTTGTGGGTACAGGTACGTCTTACCCGGAGCTTGAGATGCTAAAGCTTTGTGAGGACCGCCTTGTACTAATCTCTTCAGGTAAAGAAAAATTTCAGCACTTTGAAGGAGACGCAGTTGTCTGGGACAAAATTAAGGAAGAAAGGTTTATTCTGAGGGAAGAAGGATCCGGAACCCGGGAACTGTTTATCAACGCTTTAAAACAAAGGGATATAGATATAAAGGACATAGATGTGGTTGCCAGTATAGAAAACCCCGATACCATAAAGCAGTGCGTAAGAGAGGGACTGGGTGTTGCGGTTGTATCCGAAAGATCGGTGCAGCAAGAGATGGATTTAGGTTTGCTGAAGGGTTATTACATATCCGACCTCGACCTTAGGCGAAGTTTCTATTTCATAGGCCACAAAAACAGGGTGCTAAGCCCTGTGGCCAGGGCTTTCCGGGACTTTACCGCGAAGTACTGCCAAGGTCTTTAAGTATTTCGTTAACCGAAAACAGGGTTGTTTCAATATCCTTCTTCGTATTAAAATGGCCCGGTGAAAACCTTACGGTGCCCCGGGGAAAGGTATTAAGGGTCCTGTGGGCGGACGGGGCGCAGTGGAGACCGCACCGGGTTTTAATACCGTAATACCTGTCAAGGCGGTATGCCACATCGGCGTTGTCCAAACCCTTAAAGTCGGCCGATACCACCGCCGTGCGGCCGCTTGGCTTTTTTAGTCCGGCAATATGCACACCCTTTATGCTGCAAAGGCCCTCAAGCAGTCTTTCTGTCAGCTGCAGCTCCTTTTCCCTTATGGCGTCCGTTCCAATCTCTTCAATATATCCAAGGGCGGCATGCAGGCCGTAAATTCCAGGCAGGTTTAACGTGCCCGCTTCGAACTTGTCCGGCATATAGGGGGGCTGCTCCTCGTACTCCGACAGGCTCCCGGTACCGCCGCTTATAAGGGCATCCATCGACCGGGCAATTTTCTCGGTTATCAAAAACCCTCCAACGCCCTGGGGGCCCAAAAGCCCCTTGTGCCCGGTGAAGGCTATCGCGTCGGCCTTTAACTTCTTGAAATCAATGTCCAAAATTCCTGCCGTCTGGGCGGTATCTATTATAAATATTAGCCTCTTTTCTTCGCAAATCATTCCAATCTCCGCCACCGGCAGTATTGTGCCGCATACGTTGGAGGCATGGGTAACAATAACGGCCTTTGTGTTTGGTTTAATGTGGTGATAAATATCGGTGGGGTCAAGCCTTCCAGCTTCATCGCACATAACCCTTGAAAACTCCACGCCCTTTTCCTTAAGCTGCATAAGGGGCCGCATTACCGCGTTATGCTCCATTGAGGATACTATGCAGTGGTGGCCCGGCTTTAACAGGCCCTTCAGCAGGAAATTGAGTCCATAGGTAATATTCATGGTGAATATTATGTTTTCGCTGAGGTCAAAGTTAAACAGCCGGCCCAGCATCTCCCTTGTCTCGAACACGATCTCTTCCGCGGCCAGCGAACCTGTATACCCGCTGCGGTTGACGTTGCTGCCTATATCGTCTATAAAGCGTTTTAGCGCATCCCCCACCCCCGGTGCTTTTGGATAGGAAGTAGCGCCGCTGTCCAGATATATTCTCTTCAATTAAATCCACCTCCGTATCTAATTGTACACCAAATTCTCTCCGGTAAATAATAGATTATTCCTATCGGGGCGTGACCTGTATTGAAAAATCCGATTGTACACCGCAGGACACCGTTAATATAATAACAGGAGAGATTACGGATCAGGAATAATGGGGACACACCTCTCTATGAGGTATGCCTTCGCCGCCGAGGAATGTCCCCATTATAATTCCTCGCTGCGGAATGTCCCCGATTGATATGCTTTCGGGTCAGAACACGGACTGACCTAATATTACGTGAGGAGGGAACCAAAGTGAGCGGCAGGAAAGGAATTATACTTACCGGTGCCATTGTGGGAATACCGGCGGTGGCGCTTGTGAAACTAGGAAACCCCGTCAACATGGGGCTTTGTATTGTATGTTTTATAAGGGATACGGCAGGAGGCCTCGGGCTGCACAGGGCGGGGGTGGTCCAGTACATAAGGCCGGAAATAATAGGTATGGCTCTAGGGGCTTTTATTATTGCACTAAAAAGCGGAGACTTTAATGCCCGGGGCGGATCGTCGCCCTTTACCCGTTTTATGCTGGGGATTTTTGTGGTAATTGGGGCCCTTATGTTTTTGGGATGCCCCTTAAGAATGGTGCTTAGGCTGGCAGGAGGGGACCTTAACGCATTACTGGGTCTGGCGGGATTTGCGGCGGGCATAATTTTAGGCGTAGTGTTCCTAAACAGAGGGTTCACGCTTAAGAGGACATATTCTCTGCAGAGGGCTGAAGGTTACCTGTTTCCGGCGGTCCAGTTAATGCTGCTTTTGCTGCTGCTTGTAAGGCCGGCCTTTATACTGCTTAGCACCCAAGGGCCGGGGGCTGCCCATGCGCCGGTAATTATCTCTTTGGCGGCGGGCCTTATTATCGGTATAGCCGCCCAGAGGACCAGGCTTTGCATGGTAGGTGGCATCAGGGATTTGATAATGTTTAGGGATACGCACCTTTTGACAGGGTTTGCGGCCATTCTTGCTGCGGCTTTAATAGGCAACCTTGTTACGGGTACCTTCAACCTGGGCTTTGAAGGCCAGCCGGTTGCCCATTCGGACGGGCTGTGGAATTTCCTGGGCATGGCGTTGGCAGGACTGGGTTCTGTACTGCTGGGAGGATGTCCCATGAGGCAGATAATCCTTGGAGCAGAAGGAAACATCGACTCGGTTGTTACCTTTATGGGAATGCTTGTGGGGGCCGCTGTTTCGCACAATTTCGGACTGGCAGCATCCGGCAGCGGCCCTTCAGCCAACGGACGGGCTGCAGTTTTGATTGGCCTTGCCGTGGTTCTAATAATAGGTTTTATGAATACCGACAGGGCGGAGGAGGTTAAAATGAAAGGGGATGTGAGCATTGACGCTTAAAAATGTGGATGCAAGGGGCAGGGCTTGCCCCGAACCGGTACTATTGACAAAGAGGGCAATGGACCGGTCCCCGGAAGGGGTACAGGTTTTCGTGGACAATACAACGGCCAGGGAGAATGTAAATAGATTTGCAGTAAACCTGGGTTACAGGGTGGAAATAGTAAGGGACGGCCAGGATTTTATATTAAAAATAAGCAGGTGACTTTTATGGATTATATAGCCACATTCTTTACCCATTCGGGGGCGGTCAAGTACAAAAAACACATGACAAGGCTGGGCATTGGCGTTGAGCTCCTTCCGGTGCCGCGGCGTCTTAGCTCCGACTGCGGAATAGGTGCCAGGTTTTCTACCGACCACGACATTAGGGAACTGATAAGCGAGGATATAGATAAACTTTTTGCGGTGGAAAGGGACGAGGAGAGGCTTTTATTCAGAGCGGACAGTGAATGAAGGATGTCTTTGAATCTATTGGTTAATGTGGTAGAATATTTACCATAATATCTATGAGAAGATCGGCAATCTATATGGGACGGAGGTTATAAATTGAAAACGATTTATGAAGGCAAAACAAAAACGGTATTTGAGGCGGAGAACGGGAATATTCTGCTGCAGTTCAAAGACGATGTAACGGGAGAGGGGGATGTAATAGATCCCGGTGCCAATTCCATAATAGGTAAGGTGGAGGGCAAGGGCAATGCATCCCTCAGGCTTAGCAAACACTTCTTTGAGCTTTTAAAGCGGGAGGGGATCCCCAGCCATTACGTCGACGCCGATATAGGCAGCAACACAATGCTGGTGAAAAAAGCCGTAACCTTCGGGGACGGGCTGGAATTCATATGCCGCCGCAGGGCCGCCGGAAGCTTTGTAAGGCGATACGGCAGGTACATAAAGGAAGATACGCCCTTGGATTATCTGGTGGAGATTACCCTTAAGGACGATGAAAGGGGAGACCCGCTTGTCAACGAGGACAGCCTGTGTCAACTGGGCCTGATGAAAAAAGAAGAGATAGATTATGCCGTGGCGCTTACTAAAAAAGTTGCGGCGCTTATTGAAAACGAGGTGAAGCGGTTCGGGCTGGAGTTTATTGACATTAAGTTTGAATTCGGCAGGGTTAACGGTAAGATCGTTGTTATAGACGAGATTTCCGGAGATAATATGAGGGTAAGAAAGGAAGGAAGGGGAATACATCAAAAGGAACTGTGCAGCATAATCTGCGGTTGAACAACCGTTGTTATGACTTAAAGTGCGCGTCGATGTATTTAGACTTGGGAAGGGGTGGTTCATGATGAGTCCGGACAAGGTAAGGCTTACCCAGATGACAAAGAGTGCCGGGTGAGCTGCGAAACTGAGCCCCGATGCTCTGGCACAGGTACTGTGCCAATTACCTGAATTTTATGATGAGAACCTAATAGTAGGGCTTGGCACATCCGACGATGCCGCTGTCTATAAAATATGTGAGGATAAGGCGGCCATACTTACCATGGATTTCTTTACGCCTGTGGTGGATGACCCGTATACCTTCGGCATGATTGCTGCGGCAAATGCGTTAAGTGATGTGTATGCAATGGGAGGAAGGCCGGTTACCGCCATGAACATAGTCTGCTTCCCCGCCTGCCTGTCAGTTGATGTAATGAGGGATATATTAAGGGGTGGGGCGGACAAGGTCCTGGAAGCGGGTGCAGTGCTTGCCGGCGGGCACAGCATAGAAGACGACGAGCCGAAATATGGACTCTCGGTGATGGGACTGGTTCATCCTGACAAAATTCTTACCAATACAAAGGCCAGGCCCGGGGATATACTGATACTTACAAAACCCCTGGGTACCGGAATACTTAACACTGCAATTAAAGCGGGTATGCTTGATGGCAGCGCATATAAAAAAGCGGTTGATACAATGGCCTATCTGAACGCAGATGCGTGTAATGCGGCCCTGGAAACCGGTGTCGAAGGCTGTACCGACATAACCGGCTTCGGACTTTTGGGACATGCCTGTGAAATGGCGGAAGGAAGCGGTGTTACGCTTGAGATATGGCCGGAGCAGATGCCGATAATTGAGGAAAGCATAGAGCTTGCTAAAATGGGCATTATTCCTGCCGGAGCCTATAACAACCGGGCGTTTGTAAAGGACAAGGTGAGGTTTGATAAAGAGGTCAGACAGGAAATAAGGGATATAATGTTTGACCCACAGACTTCCGGGGGACTTCTTATATCGGCTGCCTCTGAGCGGGCGGACGAAATGATGGAGCTTCTCAAGCAAAAAAACAAGGCGCCTTTCAACATAATTGGCAGGGTAAAGGCAAGGGAAGAATACTGCATTGAAGTAACGGGTAAAGGATAAGTTGTAGAAGCCGCCTGTATTATCATTGCTATTATTCCAGTTATAGAATATAATATTTAAAAAGTAGTTAAGCATGCAGAGGTGCAATAATATGGAATTTATTTCTGCAAGAGAAGCCGCTGAGAAGTGGGGAATTTCTCAACGCAGAGTTGCTGTTCTTTGTAAAGAAAACAGAATACCGGGAGTACAAACTGTAGGTAATATGTGGGTAATACCTGCAGATGCAAAAAAGCCAATCGATGGGCGCGGTCTTAGGAATAATAAGGTGCAGACAGTATCATTAAAGCCTTTTGTTAAATGGGCAGGAGGAAAGGGTCAACTCCTTGCGAATATTCGCAAAACATACCCCGCAGGATTGGGCATAGACGTAAAAAAATACGCCGAGCCCTTTGTGGGTGGAGGAGCAGTCTTGTTCGATGTTCTATCTTCATATAATCTTGATGCGGTTTATATTAGTGACATTAATGCGGAATTAATTAACACCTATCGTATAATTCGGGATGAAGTAGAAGGACTTATCGAACTGCTGTCAGAATACGAGAATGAGTATATTCCTATGGGCAATGCCCAACGAAAAAATTACTATTATGCCAAGCGCGAACGTTTTAATGAATTGAAAGTCAAGGGTGTCAGTGCAATCAACATTGAAAGTGCAGCTATTTTCATATTTCTTAACAGAACTTGCTTTAATGGACTGTTCAGAGTCAATCGGAAAGGACTATTTAATGTTCCTATGGGGGCCTATAAGAAGCCAACTATATGCGATACTGAAAATCTGTTGCACATCTCTTCTACGCTTCAAAATGTGGAAATTGTCTGCGGTGATTATAAGAAGTCATCAGATTTTATCGACAGTAATACATTTGTATATTTTGACCCCCCATATCGCCCTCTTAACACTACTTCCGATTTTACCTCATATACCGAGGATGGATTCGACGATAAAGCACAATGTGAACTTGCCGAATATGTTAACCTGCTAACTGAGCGTGGGGCAAAGGTTGTTGTAAGCAATTCAGATCCAAAAAACGAAAACCCGGAGGATGAATTCTTTGATGAACTATATTCATTTTGTCGAATTAATCGAATCGAAGCATCAAGGATGATAAACAGTAATGCTGAGGCTCGAGGAAAAATTAGCGAATTACTGATTTGCAACTTTTAAGGAGGCCATATGTCAGAATTAGATGTATTTACGCGGAGGATTGCGGATATATGTCCTGCTAATCCAGAAACTCTTACAATTGAGCAAGCGCGAAACGTTGTTAAAGAGGTTAATGATTTTTTATATACCAATTATGAAGGAATTAGATCTGTCGAAGCACTAGGCGAAGAATTTGAATATATATCAGATTTTCATAAGTATTGGCATGAGCACCACAGAGAGATATTGAATATCGAAATAGACGAGAGTGTGTGTCATGATGTTGCAACGGTGCTCCATGAAGTATATCAGAGAACAGATGGGCGAGCGTTTCTAGAGATTTATGACACTAATGGGCTATCAAAAGAAGATATATGTCGAATACGTTTTCTTACAGCCAATCAAGATTTTCGTGGGTCCCGTAACTTTGGAGAACTGGCTAGGATTTTCCTTTCTGATAATAGCGTTTTCGATGAGCAAGCAATATTCAACGACCCGGAAGATTTTGTAAGGTCGATTGGTATCACAGGTCTTTCACAAAGTGATAAGCGAGTTCAATATGCAAAAAACATCAGCAAGTTCTTATTGGATCATGATGTTCAACCATATTACGTTATTGATTGCTACGGTAGAGATGTTTTTGCACTAAGAAATGCTATTATTAGTGAACCTAATGTTGGGTATGGAAATAAAAAAGCAGACATGTTCATACGTGATATGATAGTCTTGGGAGTATGGGAAAATGTGACAGGTTTTGAAAATATTGATGTTGCAAGTGACGTTAATACCATTAAAGTTGCATTAAGAACGGGAATTATAAAGTCAGCGATTCCTTTGGTTTCGAGTTTTATTGATATTTTTTGCTATCAATATGCATATGTAGATGAGCTTAATGCGCGTGCATGGAGAAAAGTATGGGAGATATGGTGTAATAAGTACCTAAATGAAACGGTAGCCAGTCCATGTTTGCTTGATTATTTTATTTATAATGTAATAGGCAAACAGTTTTGTAAAGAGATTTTATGTGAATTTCAGTGTAATGAGGAAAAACACACATTCAAGTGGCATTCTTCTAGAAACAAAACATGTCAGATTTGCTACGCAAGAGGTATTCGCAATAAGAAAGCCACGCTTATTAAGAAGATGCTTCCGTGTACAGATAATGACGGAAATATTGCGATAAGTAAGACTTCTTTTGTGCGCTCTAACATCGCAAATCCAAACTATGATACTTGCCCATTTAAAGAGATTTGCATTAGTTATGGTTGCACAGGCCTTGAGCCTCCCAAATCCATAAGCATAAAAGGACAAACTGGATGGACAACTGCTTACATAAGAAAAAATCAGGGTGGCGGTGGCTTAATGGCCTAATATAAGGGGGATTTATATGGCGAGAAATTTTAACTTATGGCTTTCAAAATTTCGCGACAGCATTTCTGATTATGGATACTATATTGATTTCGAAAAAGTACATAGGAATGTGAATGCAATTAAAGTAGAATTGAATATTCTAAATTCATTAATCGGCTCAGACGCTATAGAAGATGATTTTGAGGCCCTTATTGACAAATACCCAGAAACACTTAAATGCATTCCACTATTGCTTGCTGTGAGAGCCAATGAAATAAGAGCTACGGATGCTGCTGGGACATACAATTATTCATTTCTCCGTATGAATTACTCAGTTGAACAGTATAAGGAATTTATGCGTAAGACCGGGTTATTTGATTTGCTTGAAAATCATATAGTAGGTAATCTCATAGATTATGCTACGGGTGTTGAAACGGGACTTGACTCAAATGGGAGAAAGAATCGCGGTGGACATCTGATGGAAAAACTCGTGGAGAGCTACATTGAAAAAACTGGATTCAAAGCAGGAATAAACTATTTCAAAGAAATGAACCTCAGCGATATTGAGAAAAAATGGGATGCCAACTTATCCGCTATATCCAATCAAGGTAAAGCTGAAAAACGCTTTGATTTCGTGGTGAAAACAGAAAATATGATTTACGGTATTGAAACAAATTTCTATAGTAGCAGTGGTTCGAAGCTAAATGAAACTGCAAGAAGCTATAAGACTCTTGCATTAGAGGCAAATACCATAGATGCCTTTACGTTTGTTTGGTTTACAGATGGCAAGGGTTGGAACAGTGCTCGGCATAACCTTGAAGAGGCCTTTGATGTAATGCAGCATATCTATAGCATTGATGATATAGAAAACGGAATCATGACTGATTTATTCATATAATTAGGAGGAAGAATGGAAAATAAGATAAGAAGATGGAAACCAGAAAATTTTGAATTGGAGATGACCACCGTTTGGAGTTTTCCAAAACGCGGCGATTGGGCTACGCATGATGCAAAGTATCGAGGGAATTGGTCTCCATATATTCCACGTAATATAATTTCAAGATATTCGCAGGAGGGCGATCTTATTCTCGACCAATTTGCTGGTGGCGGGACTACACTTGTAGAAGCTAAGCTGCTTAATAGAAATATCATTGGTATGGATATAAATGATGTTGCGATAGAGCGTTGTCGGGAAAAATGTGACTTCGAACATGAAAATAGCGGTCATGTTACCATTGTTAAAGGAGATGCCCGGAAACTTGATAATATATTAGATGAAAGTATAGATCTTATATGTACACATCCTCCGTATGCGAACATAATCCAATACAGTGAGAATATTCCTGAAGATTTGTCACATTGTAAAGTCCCGGAATTTATTATGGAAATGAAAAAGGTGGCCGCTGAGAGCTATCGTGTGATTAAGAAAAATAAATTTTGTGCTGTTCTTATGGGTGATACACGTCAAAAAGGGCACGTTATTCCTTTAGGATTTAAGGTAATGAAGTTATTCGAAGAAGTAGGGTTCAAGATCAAAGAGATTATTATTAAAGAGCAACACAACTGCAAAGCAACAGGATATTGGAAAACCAACAGTGTAAAATATAATTTCTTGCTACTGGCACACGAGTATTTATTCATATTTAGGAAGTAATTTAATGTTTCATTTAGAGTGAGATTGACGTAGTATAATATAATAACCACATGCGATTAAGTCCGTATAATTGTGTAAAAGGATAGTGAGCCACAGACTCATTTCCTCG
>CAZGUG010000019.1:17484-33255 GCA_964529035.1 uncultured Clostridium sp. | reverse complement strand
GCTTGAAATGGCCGCTGTGGTATAATATTATTAGACCGGAACAAAAATTTCCGAATGCCATAAAAGGCATATCATACAGGGGAGGGAAAGGGCAGTGGACCATGCGGTGGGCAATACATACCTGGAAGTGGATTTGAAAAGGATAAAGGCAAACCTTAAGAAGATAGAGGACCATATAGGCCCGGGCTGCGAAGTTATGCCGGTGCTGAAGGCAAACGCCGCTGGGATGGGTATTGAGGAACTGGGGCTTTTTTTGACCCGGGAATGCGGTGTCAAAACCATTGCAGTGGCCCAGGTTTACGAGGCGGTAAGGCTCAGGGAAGCAGGCGTCAGGTCCGGACTGTTCGTCATGGGCGGTGTGCCCTATCACAATATACCCGCTGCAGTGGAGCATGATATACAGATGCCGGTCTATAACAGCGAGTTCGCGGCCCTTGTAAACGAAGAAGCAAAAACACGGCATAAAAAAGCCGGGCTGCATGTTAAAATAGAGACCGGAATGAACAGAATAGGCGTTAAACCCGGAAGGGACCTTGAGGGGCTGACTGCATTCCTAATCGGGCTTGAAGGTATAGAAATTAAGGGAGTGTACACCCACCTCGTTGAATCCGAAGCCGTGGACAAGGGGTACTCCCACCGTCAGCATGAGCTTTTTAAAAAGGCCCTGGTTAAGCTGAAAGAGCAGGGGATTTCCCCAAAATACATACATGTCTGCAATTCCGCGGCGGCGGTGTGGTTTAAGGAAGCACATTACACCCATGTAAGACCCGGCAGGCTTATATACGGAGTTGACCCCAATGCGGATAAAAGCAACAGGCTGGGGCTGAAGTTTCCGGTGACGTGGTATGCCTTTGTGACAAATATCAAAGAAATAGATGCGGGGGAAACGCTGGGTTATAAAAGGTATTTCAAGGCCGACCGGCGCATGAAGGTGGCCACCCTGAGCTTTGGCTATGGTGACGGGTACAACAGAAACCTCGTCTTAAACGGAGGGTATGTGCTGATTAAGGGTAAAAGGGCCCCTTTACTCGACATGTGTATGGACCAGTCCTTTGTCGATGTGACCGGCATTAACGATATATCCTTAAACGACAGGGCAGTCCTTCTGGGCAGGGAAGGAGATAAGGAGATAAGCCTTCTTGATTTCGCAGGTATGCTGGGTGAAGCCTATGCCAATGCAATGTCAACCATAGGAGAAAGGGTAAGGAGAATATATATAAGGTAAAGGGCCGGATTTTGACGGGGCCTGTTCATTCTCAAAACGGTATTTCTATACGGAATTCGGTACCCAGCCCGGGTTGGCTGCTTACTTCTATCGACCCGTTCACCGACAGTATTATATGCTTTACTATTGCAAGCCCCAGGCCGGTTCCTCCCTCTTTTCGGGAGCGGCCCCTGTCCACCCTGTAAAATCTTTCGAAAAGCCTGTCATGATACCTTTTGGGGATGCCAATGCCGGTATCCGCCACCTTAAGTACCACCGCCCGGTCTGTTTTATTTACCGATATCAGCACTTCGCCTTTTCTTACATTGAATTTTATTGCGTTGTCCACAAGGTTTATAAGCATTTGTTTAAACCTGTCCCTGTCCATCGGAAGTTTGGGCAGGTTTTCGTCAAAGCTGGTCTTGATGGAAACGCAATTTTCTTCGGCCTGCCTTGCAAACATTGACAGGACCTCGTTTTCTATTACTTCCTGCATATCAATTTTTTCCTTCGTCATAGTCCGGGACCTGCCGCTTTCTATTTCCGAAAGCAGCAGAATATCTTCAATAAGCCTCTCCAGCCGCTCGGTCTCAATATCTATAATATCAAGGAATTTTTTTCTTTTGTCCGGTTCTTCGACGGCCCCTTCCTTCAGGGTTTCAACGAAACCCTTTATGGATGTGAGGGGAGTTTTGAGTTCATGGGTGACATTTGTGACAAAATCCGATCTCATCTTTTCCAACTTTTTCATGGCGGTGACATCCTGGATTATCATCAGGGTGCCGATGGTTCTGCTGTGTTTTACCTTGGGTCTTATGGGGGCGGATATAACATTAATGGTCTTTTTGTCCGGCTGCTGGAGTTGGAACTCTGCGTATTGCTCCCCCCGGGATTCCAGTATATTTTTGAATACGGCCTTCGCTTCGCTACTGCCTATAATGTCCAGCAACGGTTTTCCGACAAAGTCCTTTTCCCTGATATCCAGCATTTTTTCTGCGTTGGGGTTTAAAAACATTGTGTTCTGGTGATTGTCCACCGCCACAACGCCGTTTACAGAACTGGCAAGTATGGCTTCTATCTTGGATTTGTCATTGATGAGTTCTTCAACCGTCCTTTCCATTCGCTCCGCCATATGGTTGAAGGTGGCTGCCAGCGTTCCGATCTCGTCACTGCCCTTTACGCGGACTCTTTTGTTGAATTTTCCGCCGGCTATGGTGCTGGCCATCTCGGTCATTTCTCTTATGGGCTTTGTTACCGTTGACAGGTATCTGTAGCCCAGCAAAAGGGCAGCCGATACTCCAAGAAATATTGCCAGGAAAACGTAATACCAAATTTTTTCTTCTATGACAGCTATATCGTCCAGCGGCAGGGCTACCCTTATGACTCCGTCAGTGCTCCGGTTATTTTCAAGGGCAAGGGCCACATATAACATCTCTATACCAAGGGTACCGCTTTGGTGGGTGTTTTTGCCAAAACCTTCCTCCAGGGCTTTTCTTACTTCGGGCCTGTCGCCGTGGTTTTCCATATCTGATGTATCGGCATTTGAATCGCCGAGTACCGTGCCGTCCGCACCGATTATTGTAATCCTCTGCCCGGTAATCCGGCCGTATTCCCTGCACAGCATGTCAAAATCAGCCGGATGCAGGCCCGGCGTCATGTGGTCCAGCCTGTTCTGAATCAACTTTGCGCTGGTGACCAGTTTATCTTCCACGCTGTTGTAATAATAGGTTTTGGCTATCTCCATAGAAAGGATTCCCGTTATAAGAACTCCTATCAGGATCAGGCCGGTAAAAGCGAGCATTAACCTTTTAAACATATTAATCACCCTTGTAACAGAAACTGTACCCGATACCCCTGGCTGTCTGGATAAGCTTCGGTTTTCTGTCGTCATCCTCAATTTTCTTTCTCAGGTGCCGCACATGAACGTCCACCGTTCTGGTATCTCCGTAATAGTCGTAGCCCCAGACCCTGTTCAGCAGGAAATCTCTGGTTAGAATTTTTCCGTTATTTAAGACCATGGTCTTAAGAAGCTCGTATTCCTTGCCAGTCAGGTCAATTTCCGCTCCGTTTTTGTAAACCCTGTAGGCTCCGGTATCTATTGTAAGGTCTCCAACATGAATAATATCCACATTACCGGGATTTCGTTTTTTTTGGGACGAGCGTCTCAACAGGGCCTTTACCCGGGCTGTCAGTTCGCGGATACCGAAGGGCTTGGTAAGATAATCGTCTGCGCCCACCTCAAGGCCCAAAACCTTGTCAATTTCTTTACCCCTGGCGGTAAGCATAATTACCGGAAGGCCGGCTGCCGGGTCCTCTTCCCTTATCTTTTTACATATTTCCAGCCCGTTTATGTCGGGCAGCATCAAATCCAGTATCAAAAGGTCCGGGGGGTTATTTTTTATTTTTACAAGGCCCTCCTCCCCGGTTTCACATATGGTAACCCTATAGCCTTCCTTTTCCAGGTTGTACTTAATTAGTTCGAGTATATGTACTTCATCGTCTATTACCAGAATCCTGTCTTTGCTCAAACCGATTGCCTCCCTTGAAAAAATTATATTATAATCCAATGCTGTTTGCCAGTTTTTATTTTTTACATTAAGGTATTGCATAAATATACTTTAAAGTGTATAATTATGTTTATTATTTTGAATCAAAACTGGAGGTGTCGGATTGATTAAGGCAGGTATTATAGGAGGAACCGGATATACTGGTCACGAATTAATAAGATTTTTGTGCAGGCATCCCCGTGTCATTATAGAGGGAATATCCGCAAGGAGCGGTGCAGGACAAATGTATACGGATATTTATGCAAGCATGAGGGGTTTTGCCGGTCTTGTCTGCGAAGAATTCGGGGATGGCGGCCTGATAGACCGGTCGGACATAATAATAGCGGCACTTCCCCACGGTCTTTCGGGAGAGATAGTGGCGGAGGCTGTTATAAAGGGTAAAAAGGTTGTTGACCTTGGAGCGGATTTCAGGTTTTCAGACGTCAAGACTTACGAGACGTGGTATGATACGGTTCATCCCTGCCCGGAGCTTCTTGAAAGTGCGGTATACGGCCTTCCCGAGCTAAACAAAAATCTTATAAAGGATGCGAAGATAGTGGGCAATCCCGGCTGCTATCCCACATGCAGTATCCTGGCCCTGGCGCCGCTTATAAGGGAGGATATGCTTGAGGAAAACTCGATAATAATTGATGCCAAGTCCGGGGTGTCGGGGGCCGGAAGGACCCTAAGACCGGGCAGCCATTACTGTGAATGCAATGAAAGCGTAAAGGCCTACGGTGTGGCCGGGCACAGGCATACGCCGGAGATTGAGGATCAGCTTTCCCGCATGGCCGGCAGAAAGGTTGCGGTAAGCTTTACACCGCACCTTGTACCAATGCAGAGGGGGATGCTGGCCACTGTCTACGGAAGCCTTAAAGAAGACGTTGATGCCCAGAAACTGCACCGGCTTTATGCAGATTTTTACAGGAATGAATATTTTGTCAGGATAATGGAACCGGGCATAATGCCGGCCACAGCCCAGGTAAAGGGTTCGAACTTCTGCGATATCGGTATGGCGGTTGACCGGAGGGCCGGAAGGGTAGTGGTGTGTTCGGTAATAGATAACCTGGTAAAGGGTGCGTCGGGACAGGCACTGCAGAATATGAACATAATGTTCGGATTTGATGAAAAGGAGGGACTGGATATTCCACCGGTCTATATTTAAAAAAAGGGGAGGAACGGATATGGGTACTGAAGGCTTGAAGATAACAAAGACAGGGATAAGCGGCATAAAGGGATACAGGTTTGCAGGGGTTAGCTGCGGCATCAAAAAAAGCGGCAGGGAGGATATGGCTATTATTTATTCGGAGGTACCGGCGGCTGCCGCCGGAGTGTTTACAACCAATAAAGCCAAGGCGGCTCCGGTACTGGTTGACCTTGACAACATAAAAAACCCGGTGACCCGGGCGGTGGTGATTAACAGCGGCAATGCCAATGCCTGTACCGGCAGGAAGGGAATGGACAATGCCTGTGAAATGGTGAAACTTGCCGCGGACAAGCTGGGAATTGACAGCCGCGAGGTGCTGGTAAGCTCCACCGGGATTATTGGGGTGCAGCTGCCCATGGACAGCATAAAAAAAGGTATTGAAAAGGCGGCATCAAGTCTTTCCGCCAACGGGGGAGACGCCGCCGCCAGGGGTATAATGACCACCGATACAAAGGAAAAGAAGGTTTTGGTAAAGGTTAGCCTTGGGGGGGCAGAGGTAACGGTAGGGGCCATAGCAAAGGGTTCGGGGATGATTCATCCTGACATGGCCACCATGCTGTGCTATATTATTACGGATGCGGCGGTGGAAAAAACGATTCTGAAGCAGATACTGGAAGAGACAGTTCAGGATACCTTCAACATGATTTCGGTTGACGGGGATACCAGCACCAACGATACGGTCATTGCACTGGCCAACGGTACGGCGGGGAACGACCGCATAACCGAAAAAAACGGCGATTATCACAAACTGCTGAAAGCATTCAGGGCTGCGGCCGGTGCCATGGCTGAAGAGATAATAAGAGACGGCGAGGGTGCCACCAAGTTTTTGAAAGTAAGCGTATTAAACGCGCCATCGGCGGAGGATGCAAGGGTTGGTGCAAAGGCCATAATTTCCTCGAACCTGGTTAAGACAGCCTTCTTCGGTGAGGATGCCAATTGGGGCAGGATACTGTGCGCACTGGGTTATTCGGGGGCCGATTTTGACCCGGCAAAGGTGGATTTAAGCATAAAAAGCCCAAGGGGTGAAATCAAGCTGGTTGAGACGGGGGAAGGCCTGGAATTTGACGAGGACAAGGCATCATTGATACTGGGCGAAATAGACATAGAAATCTTGGTGGATCTTCACAGCGGTAAATATACGGCCACCGCCTGGGGATGCGACCTGTCCTACGACTATGTGAAGATAAACGGCAGTTACAGGACCTGATAGGGGGGGATACAAGTGAATTCAGGCTGGCATCAGAAGGCATCTGTTCTAGTGGAAGCCCTGCCGTATATAAAGAAGTTTTACGGCAAAAAGGTGGTAATAAAATACGGCGGCAATGCGATGATAAGCGAAGAGTATAAGAATGGAATAATGCAGGATATTGTTCTTATGAAATATGTAGGGATGAAGCCCGTTGTGGTACATGGCGGAGGGCCTGCCATCAGCGATATGCTGGAGCGGGTGGGCAAGGAAAGCAGCTTTGTCAACGGTCTTAGGATAACCGATGATGAAACCATGGAAATAGCGCAGATGGTGCTTGTGGGAAAGATAAACAAGGAAATTGTAACGCTGATGCAGAGGCACGGTGCCAGGGCGGTGGGGCTCTGCGGCAAGGATGCCGGTCTCATTAAGGTGGAAAAACAGTATGCCGAGGTGAAGAAGGGCAGCGGCATGGTTAAAAGGGATATCGGCCTGGTTGGACAGGTGAAGGAAATTGACACCGGGATACTGGACGTTTTGGCGGACGGTGGGTTTGTACCGGTTATAGCGCCGGTGGGGGCCGGTCCCGGAGGCAAAAGCTATAACATAAATGCCGATTATGCGGCGGGGGCCATTGCCCGGGCCCTCAGGGCCGATAAACTTGTGCTTATTACCGATGTGGAGGGCGTTATCGACCGCCGCAGCGGTGAAAGCCGCCTTTTGTCGGTTATAGACAGGCAGAAAACGCGGCAGCTCATCAGCGAAGGGGTTATTACCGGCGGCATGATTCCGAAGGTGAACTGCTGCCTGGAAGCCCTTGAAGGGGGAGTGGAAAGGGTGCATATAATAAACGGTACGGTAATGCATTCGCTGCTTCTGGAAATATTCACAGAGAGCGGAATCGGAACAATGATAGTCAAATGAAAATTTTCGGGGAGGAATTTCAGTGAACAATGCACAGATAGAAGCAAAGGGAGATTTATATGTGATGAATACTTACAAAAGGCTGCCGGTGGCCTTTGTTAAGGGTGAAGGAAGCTGGATTTGGGATGCCGACGGCAACAAATACCTGGATTTCTTAAGCGGCCTTGCGGTTAACTGCCTGGGATACAATCACCCGGTCATGGTTAAGGCCATATCCGAACAGGCGGCTAAAATTATGCACAGTTCAAACCTGTACTGGATAAAGCAACAGGTGGAAATCGCCGAGATACTGGTAAAACAAAGCGGGCTGGGCAAGGCATTTTTTTGCAACAGCGGTGCGGAGGCCAATGAATCCGCAATCAAGCTTGCCCGTAAATACACCAGGGGCAAAACGGGAGAAGGCAAGTACGAAGTGATTACTTTCACTAATTCGTTCCACGGCAGGACCCTTGCCACTCTGGCGGCAACGGGACAGACCAAGTACCAAAAGGGTTTCGAACCAATGCCGGACGGGTTTAAATTTGCAAAGTTCAATGACCTTGAGGACCTGCGCGATAAGATAACCCAAAAAACCTGTGCAGTTATGCTGGAGCCGATACAGGGTGAAGGGGGAATAAATGTGCCGTCACCGGAATTCCTTAAAGGCGTAAGGGATATCTGCAACCAAAAAGGGCTGCTGCTTATATTTGACGAGGTGCAGTGCGGCATAGGAAGAACCGGCAAATTCTTTGCGCATCAGAATTTCGGCATAAAGCCGGATATTCTGACCCTTGCCAAGTCGCTGGCCGGTGGTTTTCCGATGGGTGCGATGCTGGCAAGCGATGAAGTCTCATCCGGCTTCGGGCCCGGGGACCATGCTTCCACCTTCGGGGGCAGCCAGCTGGCGTGCAGCACTTCACTTGCGGTAATCAATCACATACTGGATAACGGTATAATGGAGCATATCCTTAACATGGGTGCCTACCTTATGGAGAAGTTCCAGGGGCTCAAGGATAAATACCCCATTATCAAGGGAGTAAGGGGTATGGGCCTTATGATAGGCATACAGCTGGAAGCTGACGGTAACAAAGTGCTGGATGAGTGCATGAAGGAAGGCCTGATAATAAACTGTGTGGGAGGTAATGTGTTAAGGCTGCTGCCGGCCTATGTGGTAACCAAGGAGGAGGCAAACCTGGCGGTGGGCATATTGGACAGCGTGCTGGCGAAGCTGTAGTAAGGTGCAACATTGTACCGGTTTGCAGACAAACTCAATTAGGCTTCATGAATACCCGCTTATAAGAAAATCCTTTAGAGGAAACTTACGCCTTGCTTCTTGAAAATCCTAACGCATTTTATGCACCCTCCATGGCGCGAAAAGCCTGGCCTGGCGTCCTGCCAGGCCTACGGATCTTCTGCGAAGCTTCGGCGAGTTTCCTTACTAAACCATTTGTAAGCATGCGCTTGCGCTTCATGAAGCCTTATAAGTTTGAGTATTCGGTTTTTCTCAATGACGGTTTTTTGCCGCTCTTTTTTTTGTATCCGATAAATATCAGCAGGGCTATGGTGGTAAAGAGTATAACCGGCCCCAGCAAATACATAAGGAACATAAAGCCGTAGGTGACCTTTATTGCTGCAAAAAAGAAGGCTGCACCAGGCAGGACCGCAAGGCAGGTAAAAATGGGATTTTTGCTGTACCTCCTGGATAACGGCACCGCCATAAGGAGCACAGCCGTTACCGCCAATACCAGTATATCGTGTTTTTTTAGGTTGTTGGTGCCGAATATTAGCCCCTTGGTGTCTGCGCAGGAAAAGGTCCATTCGCTGCCCGGGACCCCGTCAAGGGCCGCCACAAAGGTACGATCATTTTCCTTTTCCAGTGGTATGTTGGAGTGAACCGCCATACTGCTTCCCTCTGGGAATTCAATCCTAAGGTTTACCCCTGCACTGCCGTCCCAGAACCTAGCCGGGGTCAGATAATAAAGCTGCGTGTACACGGTATTTATTACGTCTCCATACCGGTAATATCCGCTCCGGCTGTTATAGGCCACCTTAATATCGGTTGGTTCACCTGCTTTTAAGTTTACCGGGAAGGTTGCTCCGGAAAATGTGCGGATTCGGGAACCCCAGGAGCCCGGGCTTACTTTTAAAGGCTTACCGCTCACCGGATCTATAATCTCTTCGGTTATAACCGGCTGCCAGTTGGTCGGCCAGCCAATGTCTTCATCCACCGTCACTTCGCTAATCCTTTCATCATCTATATATACTTCAAAATCCGCATCGGCAAACTCCGGCGAAACAAACATCACGTCAAACTGCTGTTCGTTTTCCAGCAGGTTTTCCAGTACATAACTTACCTCCACCCTGGCATCGGCCGGGCTGTCCCCGGTGAACTTAAATAGTATAGTCTCTTCCACCAGCGAGGCGTTCGGGCTATCGTTGAAAAAGAGCATCTGGTCGGTGGGAGAATCCAGCGGCTGTGCCATGTTGGCCGCAGCCGGCAGCGCTGCTGCAAAAATAGCGCTGATAAGTATAAGAACGGCGTACATCCTTTGAAAGGCGATTCTTTTCACTATTACACCCCATTCGATATCCTGCTTTAATAATACTATACACGGATATGTTTTGGAAGGCCGCCGGCGAGGATAAGGTTAATTTGTTTTTGGCCGGTTGTAACTGAAATAGTAAAACCCGAATACTATACACCAGGAATGGGATGATATGGTGTCTGATAAACCACCAGACAAGAGGAAGGAGGAATGTTCCATGGCGATGGCAGTAAAAAGACCCGGGAATATAAGTGTGAAGCGGGTTGAGACCTGTGAAGGGGTGGGCTACCAACCCTTAAGCGTATGCGTGCCGGTAACGGTGACACCCTTTGCAATAGAGGGTACGTCGACAACTTTTTGCTGCGGGCCTCCCACAGTGACCCCGGGTCCCGCAATGTGCGAAGGCGAAGAAAACGGTAGCTGTGAGTTTACAATGACCCAGGAGCTGTGCGTAAGGGTGCCGGTTACCTTTGGCGCAACATCTTCGGTTGGCTCAACCTTTGTCAACTGCGGTGATGCAACCGACGAAGACGTATGCACCGGCTGCGGTAATATAAGCAGCCAGTGAGCATATGTGGACTACGGCGAGCTATGATTGTCCGCAACAAAAAATTAGTATAAAGGAGGATGAGAATCTTGCAGATAAAACCTGCACAGTTTCCATGCAATTTGGAGATTGATTATTCACAGGTGATGGGAGAAAGGATACTTCCCTTTGTATTCGAACTTGATTTGGCAGAATCCAATCTGGACCCGGGCCCCGAAGAAAACCAGCGGTTCTGTTACAACGTAACAGGGGTTGGGGAAGACAATCCCCAGTTTGCAGATTTAAGCCATTTTGTGCTGGGCATATGTGACCAAATACCCGAAGACCAGATTGTAAATATTACCGTAAACGGGGTGCCTCAGGTCTTAAATGGTGATGTTGAGCTTAGGACACCGCAAAATCCGGACCCCCCAACCGGATGTGCCGGGCTGAAATTTGATTTTGAGGTTAATAAGGTGGGAGGACAGCTGACTTTTTGTTTTGAGCTGACCGAAACCTACGATTTTGGCCCAAATCCGGTATGTCTGTTTGGCGGCGGAGAAACCGCCGAAGGCTTAAGCATATGCGGCCCGGTATGCCAGGAGATTGAGACCTGTGAAGGGGTGGGCTACCAACCCTTAAGCGTATGCGTGCCGGTAACGGTGACACCCTTTGCAATAGAGGGTACGTCGACAACTTTTTGCTGCGGGCCTCCCACAGTGACCCCGGGTCCCGCAATGTGCGAAGGCGAAGAAAACGGTAGCTGTGAGTTTACAATGACCCAGGAGCTGTGCGTAAGGGTGCCGGTTACCTTTGGCGCAACATCTTCGGTTGGCTCAACCTTTGTCAACTGTGGCGATGCAACCGATGAGGACGTATGCACCGACTGCGGCAATACAAACAGCCAGTGAGTATGTACCGGCGGATGTGAGTTATTTATTCACCGACCGGAAAACCAACTTAAAAAGGGGGGGTGCAAATCTTGCAGAAAGAGCCTTTGCAGCTTCCGTGCAATAAGAAGATTGATTATTCGGAAGTAAAGGGGAGTATAATCCTTCCCTTTGTGTTCGAACTTGACCTGGCAGAGTCCAACCTGGACCCCGGCCCCGGTGAAAACCAGAGGTTTTGCTACAACGTAACCGGGATTGAAGGAGGAAGGTGTCATTCCGCCAACCTTAGCCATTTTGTGCTGGGCATATGCGATACGATACCGAAGGAGCATATTGTCAATATCACAGTGACCATAAACGGGATGCAGCAGACCATTAAATACGGCTGGAAGGGAAACGTACAGCTAAAGACGCCGCAAGAGCCCGACCGGTATACCGGGTGCGCCGGGTTAAAGTTCGAGTTTGGTGTGAACAAATCCGGCGGCCACATGGTGTTCTGCTTTGAACTTACCTCGCCCTATCCCATTGGGCCAAACCCGGTATGCCTGTTCGGCGGAGGAGCGGCCGCAGAAGGCTTAAGCATATGCGGCCCGGTGTGCGAAGAGGTTGGAACCTGCGAAACGGCAGCCTACCAGCCCTTAAGCGTATCGGTACCGGTGAAGGTAGAGCCATTTGTAAGCGAGGGAGAACCTACCACCTTCTGCTGCGGTGACCCAACCGTGATACGGGAACCAGCCCGGTGCGACTGTATAGACAAGGATACCTGTACCTTTGTGATAACCCAGAACATCTGTGTCAGGGTGCCGGTAACCTTTGGCGCTAATGCCTCGGTGGGCAAGGCAATCGTCCAGTGCGGTGAAGCAACCAGTGAGGACGTATGCACCGGCTGCGGAACGGGAAATGGTTCTTCGTCAGGCAAGCCGCCTACGGTAAAGGAAGTACTGAATGAACCGGAGGAGATATACAGTCCTTCGGAAGAGGCATCCTTAAACGGTGTGTTATCCTATGAATCCTCTGTGCTTAAAGCGTGCTTAAGCGGTAACAACAAAATGTTCATTAATCAAATTCTGGACTAAACCTTCGGAGAAGGTCAAAAAGAATGAGTTCCCGGTTCCGGGAACTCACTCTTTTTGACCAATCGTACAGGGCGTCGTTGGTATATCTATGAGTGTTATTGCCTGACTGAAGAATGAACCTGTAACGTAATAGCTGTGTCGGCATAAATTATATAGTGTGACTACTTGCGGTGAGGGAGTGGCTTTGGTTGATATATGAGCTTATGGTTGCGCTTGCAACCAGCATCGACGGTTTTGTTATAGGTGTAAGCTATGGTATGAGGAATATAGAAATGAGAAAGCGTATAATACTTCAGATAAGCCTGATATCGGCCGCCGTTATCGGAGCCGCGATGCTGCTGGGCCACGGTGTTTTGTACTTTGTGCCGGAAGTCTGGGCAAGGCTGGTAAGCGCCGGGGTTATTTTTTTGATGGGGTTTGTGTTTTTTGCACAGGCCTTTATTAAATACAAGTTCCCGGCCGACAGGGAGGACAGAAGGTTTATCGGCAGGGTCAGAATTGAATTCCTCGGCATAATAATAGAAATACTAAGGCAGCCGGAAAAGGCCGATTTTGACAGGTCCAGTACCATTGATGCCAGGGAGGCTCTTTTTCTGGGGACTGCCATTTCCCTTGACGGCGGTGCGGTGGGTTTTGTATCCTCCATGTCAGGCATCAATATACCTGTTACGATGGTTTTATGCTTTGCTCTCAGTTTTATGTGCACAGCCACAGGGATGAGCCTTGGCAGGCTGTATTCCAATCATTATATACGGGAAAGGGTGAGCCTTCTGCCCGGTGTGATATTGATGGTTTTCGGGATGTTAAAGCTGATATGAAAAGTCACAGGCGCTTTCAGAGCGCCCTGCTTTACAGGTGAATGTGCCCAAGCAGCAGTATGTATGCGGCATATACCGCCACCAATACGGCAGACTGCAGCCTTGTGGTTTTCCTTTTAAACACACACGGCACCAGTAAAACGGCCATCAGGAGTATTGAAACCGGCAAATCCAGGTACAGGGTTGAAGGTTTTATGGGGATATCGCCAAAATGCGAAGACACCCCCAGCACCATACAGAAGTTTAATATGTTGGCTCCTATTATATTGCCCATGGATATGAATTTGTGTCCCTTAAAAAGAGCCGAAAGGGAAGTTGCCAGTTCGGGCAGCGAGGTGCCCAAGGCTATTATGGTAAGGCTTATGACCCCGGCGGGCACCCCTATCAGTACGGCTATTGTTGAGCCGTATTCCACCAGCATATCCGCCCCCAGCATTATAAGGGTTATACCCACCACGAACTTAACGGTGTTTACCACGATATCCCGAATGTCGAACGGGGTACGGTCATTGTGACGTATCCTGCGGTCAGCTTTTTTATATCTTATTACCGCAAGATTTATAATAAGGTATAAAAAAAACATCAGCAGAAGCAGGACGGAATCCAGCCCCCGTATTATTCCGTCACCTGCCATTAAATAAATGACAAACCCGCTGGTGGCAAGCAGAAAACCGTTAAGACAGAAAATCCGCGGGTTAATTATCCTTGCGGGAGAAATCAGGGTGGTCAGTCCCAGTATCAGGCCGGTATTGCATATTACCGAGCCCACCACGTTTCCTATTGCCATATCCGGGTGCCCTTCCAGGGATGCAATGGATGATACGAAAAGTTCCGGAAGGGTGGTTGCTATACTCACAATGGTGGCACCTATTATGACTTCCGGCAGGCCGGTTATCCTCGCTGTCCACACCGACGCGTCAACAAACCAGTCTCCACCCTTTATAAGCATTACAAGACCCACGGCAAACAATACATAAGGAATGGCCGAGACAAGCATTAATAGCCCCCCACCTGGCAGATTGAAGCTTTGAAAAAGCCCATATATTAAATTCTATAAAGTGTGGGACTAATATATGTCTTTTTAAAGTAAAAAACCATCCCGGCCTGTCCCCGGACAACCCGCTCACAGCCGTTCTGCCTTTATGAAATTAAGATAATCCGAGATGTACTGCTTGCAGTAATCAAACAGGACAAGGGAATCACTGTCGAAAAAACTTTCTTTCAGCCAGACAAAGTATATATCGCGGTAAATATTCAGGTTGCGAATATTTATCTTTACCAGTGATTTCTCCTGCAGTTCTTTCTGGACGGCAAATCTATACAAAAAGGTTATCCCGGCGTTATGCTTTACCAGTTCCTTAATGGAAGCAATGCTGCCGATAACCATGGTTTTTTTGAAATCTGCGATACTGTAACCCTTTTCGGACAATATCATTTCCAGGTTATTATATACTTCTGAGGATGCCAAACGATAGATTAACCTTTCATTTATCAAATCGGAAAAATCAACCGGCCCCTTGGCCAATTGATGGCGTGGCGAGCATATAGCAATGGTTTCTTCGCGGAAAAGGTGAGCGCACTTGTAGTCGTTGGCCCGGAAGCTCCCGTCTGTTATAACAAAATCCACCTCTCCCAGGTTCAGCATGTTGAATGCTTCCTTGCTTTCTACAACCGCCATTTTGATTTTTTCATAATTATATTTCTCCAAATATTTGGATAATACGGCAGGGAGAATAAATTCGCTTATAACCCTGGTGGTGGCAAAACAAAGTTCCCTTGGGGATAATATACTGGATTCTATAATTTTTTTTAGCTTTTTATTGTTTATGTAGGTGGATGCGGCAAATTTTTCAAGCAGTTTACCCTGCTTGGTAATATGTACCGCCCTGTCCTTGTAGTATACCAGCTTTGCTCCGTAGTTTTCTTCCAGGTGTTTTATGTGTTGTGATACGGCGGGCTGGGTAATATGCAAATTGGCTGCCGTCTGAGTAAAGCTTCTGGTCTTGCATAAATCAAGAAATGTGAGTATTTTAAAATCCATCATAATACTCCGTCCCCTTTTTATCAGTAAGTCTTTATTAGGTGAACTAATAGACTTATAATATTTTATAATTTTATTTTATGTCATAACTGTGTTATTATCAATAAAACAATTAATTAACCGCAGTATTTATTGTATCGAATTGCTTTGAAGAACAAACTCATCTATTCGTTGATCGGATACTCATACACCAATATAATGTACAAATCCAAAAAAAGTATCGTTGTTCAGATCTCTGGTATCTTGACAATAACATTCCCATACTATTAGGTCCAAAGCTTTAAAGCCTCATCAGTCGAACGTGTTATACACCCAAATTCTGCAGCAGACAATTTTCAAAAAGGCATGGGAAAATTTAGTACAAACAGCAGGGCGTAAGTTTGCAGGCGGGATATTATCCAATATTTATAGAGGATTTTAAAGAATTAAGTAGAATTATGTAGAACTACACTTGGAACAAAATCGGGCAAACATTCAAGCTCTGCAGCCCTGTTTACCTGTTTATTAAAAGCACGGTTAGGTGGTGGTTGAATTGAAGGATACATAGAATTCATTTCCCGGATTTTTGATGAATATGGATAAACCGAGGACCAATTGAATACAACAAGAAATCTTAGCAGGAGGTAAATTACATGGAAATTAGTATTGGAACTGAGATGAGGGATGAATACAAACGCTTGGAGACTGCCAGGGGTGCTTTGAAATTTGTACGCGATTTTATGCTGGTTAAGCCGGGCGAAAACGTTGTAATCAACTACGACACCTATATTGATGAGCGCGTTGTGAAAGCTTTGGCCCAGGCAGTGTACGCGATTGAAGGAGTACCTA
>CAZGUG010000019.1:0-17384 GCA_964529035.1 uncultured Clostridium sp. | reverse complement strand
ATGATGCCCGGTCAGACCAGTTGGTGCCCGATTGAAGAAACCATAGAAGGTACGCTGGTGTTTGACGGGGCGATTTTCCCGCCGGAAAGCATCGGCCCGCTGCGAAATGCCGTAGTCCTGGAATTCAAGGAAGGCCGGCTGGTGGATGTCAGCGGCAGCGGCCCGGAGGCAAAATTATTCAGGGACTGGATAGACAGCTTCAATGATCCGAATATGTACAGGCTTGCCCATTTCTCACAGGGTTTTAATTCCGGTGTAACCAAAATTACCGGGCGTATTGTGGAAGACGAGCGTGTTTTCGGCTGTATGGAATTCGGCATTGGCTCACAGGGTGTGAAGGTGGGCGGTGCACATTGGAATGCTGCTTCGCATACCGACGGTATTGTGCTTTATCCCACCATTATGCTTGATGGGGAACTGCTGGAAGAAGACGGTGTTTATGTTGACAAAAAAGCCAGGGAAATCTGTCGCGAACTGGGCATAGACGGCTATTAACGCAGAAAAGCGCACAACTGGTGCAAATTCTTTTTGTTAAGAGGGGTGCAGAATGATAGCGCAGTTAAACGAAATTATCGACAGTTATAAGGACGATATTGTCGGTGATACACAAAAGCTGATAGCCTTCAACAGCGTTTACGAAGAAAGCGATAAGCCGGGGCAGCCCTTTGGGCCGAAAATTGCCGCTGCTTTGGAATGCGCGCTGGATATAGCCGCGGATATGGGATTTAATACCCGCAATGTGGACGGGTATATGGGCGAAATAGATTATGGCACCGGCGGCAGAAAAATAGGCGTGATTACCCATATCGATATAGTACCCGCAGGTGACGGCTGGACCTATCCGCCCTTTGCAGGACAGGTTGTCGATGGCAGGCTCTACGGCCGTGGTTCGGTAGACGATAAAGGCCCGCTGGTGGCGGTGATTTTTGCAATGAGGGCAATTAAGGAAAGCGGCTTGCCCTTAAGCAATCACGTGCGCTGTCTTATTGGCTGTGATGAGGAAAGCGGTTTTCGCTGCATCAGGCATTATTTAACCAGGGAAGAACAGCCATGGGGCGGCTTTTCCCCGGACGGCGAATTTCCGGTAATCTTTGGCGAAAAGGGTATTTACCGTTTCAAATGCGGCGAAGCCTGGGAAGAAACACAGGACAAAGACTATTTCGGTATTGTGAAAATTGAAGGCGGTACCCGCATGAACGTGGTGCCCGAGAAAGCCGTTGCGGTGCTGCGGGGTAATGCACGGTTGTTTGAACTGGCGCAGCGGGCCCTCGAGGAGTACAACCCGGAAAACCGCCTGAGCCTGGAGCGGGAAGGTGAAAAACTAGCGATCAGGGCACAGGGAGTAAGTGCACATGCATCCACGCCCTGGCAGGGAGTAAGCGCAAACAATCTGCTGCTCAGCTTTTTGCGCCGCCTGCCTTTGGCACCCGTTGAAGCTGAGAGGTTCATATATTCCCTCGCCGATATTTTTGCCGACGGTCATGAAGGCAGGGGTTTGGGAATTGCCTGCAGCGATGAAGTGTTTGGTCGGCTGACATTGTCGCTGGGCGTGCTTAACGCGGACAGTAAAGGCGGCAGCGCTTCCTTCGACCTGCGCTACCCCAACCTGGATGAACGGGAAATGCTGTGGCGGAAAATAGAAGATGTTTGCAAAGCCCGTTCGCTGGAACTGACTTTGCTGCAGGATAAGCCGGGTCTTCTTATTCCACGGAATTCCGACCTGATTCAATGCTTGCTTAAGGCTTACCGGGAGACCACCGGCAGACAGGAAGGCCCGATAACCATCGGCGGCGGTACCTACTGCCGCTCCATGAAGAACTTTGTGGCATACGGTCCGGTTTTCCCGGGACAAAAAGAGCTTGCCCATGAGTGTGACGAATATATAAGCGTGAACGATTTAATCCTGTGTACCAAAATATATGCCCAGGCGCTTTATTCGCTATTGAAATGATTCCGCTTTGTTAGACATACGGGGCCAAGCCCCAAGCGATTCGCCTGTATATCAGGTGTGCTGTCCCACATGGCGTGAGGGATGCTTTACAAACCGTAGTTGGGATGCCATGTTTCCGGCTAACTCTATTATAAGGAGATAAGGAAAATGAAAAAAATCTTAGCGTTATTACTTGTTGTATGTCTGACGTTTGCGCTGGTAGGTTGTGGTGGAGGCGGCGCAGATACATCTACCGAACCTTCAAGCGGTGATGCAGAGGGCAGTATCTTCAGGGTAACCCAGACCATTATGCCCAAATGGGACCCGGCAGTTGGATCGGACTATGCTTCATGTGTTGTGCTGATCAACGCTTTTGACAGCTTGGTATTCCCCACCGAGGACGGAGGCGTAGAGCCCTGGGTTGCCGAAAGCTGGGACATTTCTGAAGACGGCCTGACCTGGGATTTCAAAATCCGTGAAGATATCTACTTCCACAGCGGCAATCAGCTTACCGCCCACGATGTTGCCTATTCAATGGAACGCCTTCTGGAGATTGGCGAGGGTTTTGCGTTTTTGTTCTATGAATATATAGATTCGGTTGAGGTTATCGATGATTTCAATGTGCGTTTCAACTGCAAAACGGCTTACGGCCCGCTTTTGAACAGCCTGGTCCGGTTCTATATAGTGGACAAGGAACTTCTGGAAACCAAATATGCCGCTGACGGCGATTATGGTGACAAGGGCGATTACGGTAAAGGCTACCTGCTGGAAAATGATGCGGGGTCCGGACCCTATATAGTGGACAGTGTAAGCACCAATATTTCGGTGGGCGGCAGCAAGTTTAAAGATTACTGGGCTGGCTTCGAAGAGAATACTCCGGAAAAATTCATAGTCTATGCTTCCAACGACGGGGTTACCGTGAAAACCATGATGAGCCGTCAGGAGCTTGAATCCACCGATATGTGGCAGACCACCGAAAATGTGGCTTCAATGCTGGCTTCCGACGATACCTTCAAATTGGCCTACAACTATACAGGCGGTGGTATCAACCTGTGGATGAATAACCAGCGGCCACCCATGGATGACAAGCATGTACGTGAAGCCTTTGGTTATTTGATAGATTATGCAACTGTGTGCGAACAAATCCTGCCGGATTCGCTGCAGAAAGATAGTGTTATTCCCTCAAACCTGCTTGGCTTTATTCCGGTGTTCGACTTTGAATTCAACCTTGACAAGGCACAAGCCGCGCTGGCAAAGTCGAAATACGCCGATACAATAGGTGACATGGAAATTGAACTGGTTTGGAACTCCGAATCGGCAGACCGGGAAAAGGTTGCGCTGATGGTGCAGGCTGCCGCTTCACAGATTGATTTGAATGTAAAAATAGTAGAACTACCCTGGTCCACAATCGTTGCAAATTCCGCCGATATGGAAATGTCGCCGATGACGACACTTACCTCCATTACACCTGTTTCCTCGGATGCCGGCTCCCAGTTTGTTTCCATGCTGCGTACAAAAAAGGTTGGCACCTGGGAAAACATGAACTGGGTTAACGATCCGGTGCTTGACGAGTTAATAGACCGTTCGCTGACCCTCGTGGACATAGATGAGCGTGCGGCTGCTTATAGAGAAATCCAGGAATACTGCGGCGAGAACTTCACCTTTGTACCTATTGCCGAAACCCCCGAACGGCTTGTTTACCAGTCTTCCTATGTGGAACTGGAGCCGAGAATAGGTCTGCAGGGATTCTCCTTCTACCTGAGAGACATTAAGGTTTATCCTGAACGTAGAAGATAAGCAGCCCCAAAATGCCGGCATATGTTTTTTTATGCGAGTGAGACGCCTTATTACCGGTGTTTCACTCGCTGGATGCCGGCTTGGATTGGCAGTTTGCCGGTTTTGGCCCCGCCGTTGACCTGGCAGCGACTATTTGGTATCCGGGACTTGTTTTATGTTTGTATCTATTTATTTGCAGGGAGGTAGGAAGAGTGTCCACATTATACACGACGATTTTCAAACGGCTGGGATGGGCTTTGGTGGTACTGTTCGGTTTGTCAATAATCATCTTTTCACTGATGCGCGTTATCCCCGGCGACCCGGCACGTTTGGCCCTGGGCCCTACTGTTCCGGAGGAAATTGTGGAACAGTACCGGGAAAGACATCACTACAACAAGCCACTGCCGACACAGTACTATTACTGGCTCTCGGGTGTGGTAAAGGGAGATTTCGGTACATCTTCGGTTACACATCGCAGCGTTATGAAAGACTTTTCCGAATTCCTGCCCGCAACGCTGGAGCTGGTAATCTGGGCAGGTATTCCGTCCATATTTTTCGCACTGCTCTTAGGTGTGCTGGGGGCCATGTATAATAACAGGTGGCCAGACTATATAATCCGATTCAGCAGCTATATTATTATTGCTACGCCGGCCTTTGTGTGGGCGGTATTGTTTTTGCTGTTTTTTGGCTATTGGATTCCTATACTGCCCTCAATCGGCGGCCGTATCAGCATGAACTTTTCCGTCCCGTCGGTGACAGGGTTAATGATATTTGACGCGCTGATCGACGGTCAACCCGCTGCAGCCTGGGACGCATTCCTGCATTTAATGCTGCCGGCGTTGGCGCTTTCCCTCAGCCATACCATGCAGGAAGCGCGTATAACCCGCTCTTACATGTTGGAAAATTCAGGAAAAGATTATATTACAATGATAACCTCGCAGGGTGTGCCCAGGGATATTATTAACCGTCAGTTTTTGCTGAAACCGTCTATTATCCCCACAGTTTCTATTATGGGTATGGATAAAGCAGCAATTTTCGGGAACGCATTCCTGGTTGAGACTATTTTCAACTGGCCGGGTATTTCCCGATATGCCTTGAATGCCATCCTTGGGAAGGATATCAACGCAGTTTGCGGAGTAGTTTTACTGTTGGGTGTGATTTTCATTATGACCAACCTGTTGGTAGACATAGTGGTAATCATACTTGATCCAAGGATGCGGCAGTCCAGGACTAAATAAAAGGGGGAATAAACAGTGGAAGCATTGAAAAAAAATTGGCTGAAATTTTCCGAAAGCAAAATATCTGTTATTGGGTTGGTCATAGTAAGCGCCTTCTTATTCCTAGCGATATTTGGAAAATATTTGGTTCCCTATCCGGAGCACATAGGCTCCTATGTCGATTTTGCCAATGCCGGCCTTGCCCCCAGCAGTCAGCATCTATGCGGAACGGATTTGATGGGCCGTGACATATTCAGCCGTTTAATCGGTTCCTTCCGTAACACCCTGTTAATGGGCGTGATAGTGTTATGCATTTCTGTACCGGTCGGTTTTATGGTTGGCGTAATCGCCGGTTATAACAAAGGTAAGCTAATCGACACGGTTTTGATGCGTTTTACCGATATATTCCTGGCGATTCCTCCATTGGTGCTGGCTTTGGCCATTGCCTCGGTATTGGAGCCGAATTTAACCAACTCAATGCTGGCTATTACCGTCATGTGGTGGCCCTGGTACGCGCGGTTGTCCTACGGGATTGCCTCTTCTCTGAGGACGGAAAACTATATCATCTATGCCGAACTAACCGGCGCGAACCTGTTCCATATAATATTCAAGGAGATACTGCCCAACTGCCTTTCGGCTGTACTTACCAAAATGACTTTGGATATGGGTTACGTAATAATAATGGGTGCCACCCTAAGCTATGCCGGCCTGGGTGAGCAGGCGCCCAAACCGGCGCTGGGAAGCATGATTTCGTCCGGGGTAAAGTATATGCCGGACCAGTGGTGGCTTACCATTTTTCCCGCCATCACCATCATACTGATTGTGCTGGGCTTCAACCTGTTGGGTGACGGTATCAGTAATATGTTGGGAACGGAGGAGAACTAATGGGAGATATGGATAATACACAAAAAGATACAATACTGGAAGTGAAGGACCTTTCCGTTTCTTTTGATGTATATGGCAAAATCAGCCATGTCCTGGACGGAATCAGCTTTAAAGTGAAAAAAGGGGAGAGGGTTGGCCTGGTTGGCGAAAGTGGCTGCGGCAAAACTACAACCCTGAAAGCGGTGTTGAATGTACTGCCTAAGAATGCGATTATAAACAGCGGCGAGGTGCTGTTCGAAGGGCGGAATGTGTTTGGGATGAAGCCTTCCAGGCTTGCCGCAATGCGGCGTACCGGTGCAGGAATGATTTTCCAGGACCCCTCCAGTGCCCTTAACCCCGTTTTCAGCATAGAAAAGCAGTTCATCACCGCTTTGAAATACGCCAAACCCAAAAACACTTCCACCAGGGAACTGTATAATACTGCGGTAGAAGCTTTGGACAGCGTGATGCTGGCCGACCCCGAACGGATTATGAAAAGCTTTCCATTCCAGCTCTCGGGCGGAATGAAGCAGCGGGTCTGCATTGCCATGACCATTGCCGCAGGGCGTCAGCTGCTATTGGCTGATGAGCCGGGCACTTCGCTGGACGTTACCATCCAGGACCAGATTCTGCGCCTTATCAACAAGCTGGTTTTGGATAATGATTTATCGGTGATTATGGTTTCTCACTCGCTGGGCGTTATACGTGAATCTACCAGTTACGTTAACATCATGTATGCAGGCACAGTTGTGGAAAGCGGCGGCAGTGACGATGTTTTCCATAATCCCAGGCACCCTTACACGGTGGCCTTGATGTCGTGTGTACCCAAGCTGACCGGTGAAGGCATTGCAAAGGGTATTCCCGGCCGTGTGCCGGATTATATGAAGCCGCCTAAGGGATGCAGGTATTCTCCGCGCTGCCCCTATGCCCGGGAGGTCTGCCGTACCCAAAAACCCCCGCAGCAGGAGATTGACCCCGGCCATTTTGTGAGCTGTTATTTTGCAAATGAGGTGATATGATGGCGGAAAAAATTTTAGATATAAAGAATCTAAAGAAATATTTCACACTAAAAAACGGCCAGGTGGTAAAGGCGGTAGACGATGTGGATTTGGAGCTGTACGAAGGCGAAACGTTGGGGCTGGTAGGCGAATCCGGGTCGGGTAAGAGTACAATAGCCTATGTACTGGTTGGCATGTACCAGGCCACCGACGGCGATATTATCTACAGGGGCAAGAATATTGCAAAAGCCGGTCTGTACAGAACATTAAAGCAGAAGGGCGAAATACAGATTGTCTTTCAGGACCCCGGCTCTTCGCTTAATTCCAAACGAACTGTGGAAAAAAGCCTGATGGTACCGCTGAAAATTCATACAAAACTAAGCAAAACCGATATGCAAAAACAGGCCAGGCAGCTTCTGGAAGAAGTGGGCCTGCCCGCCGAATTTGCAGATAAATATCCGCGCGAGCTGGGCGGCGGGGAACGGCAGCTGATTTCGGTGGCCCGTGCACTGGCCACCAATCCGTTACTCATGATACTTGATGAGCCAACCTCTGCGCTGGATGTTTCGGTCCAGGCCAAGGTTATCAGTAAGCTTATGGATTTGCAGAAAGAGTTGAAACTGTCCTACCTGTTCATCACCCATGATTTAAGTTTGATGCGCAATGTGGCGGACAGGGTGGCAATACTTTACCTGGGCCGGCTTTGTGAACAGGCACCGGCTGCGGATTTTTATAAGAAGCCGCTTCATCCCTATACCCAAATGCTGCTCTCTTCCATTCCAGTGGTGACAGCCGAGGAGGAAGGGATGAAACCGGCCAAGATTGTTTCGAAAGGTGAAATACCCAGCCCGGTGAATGTGCCGCCCGGCTGTGCGTTCCATTTGCGCTGCCGCTACAAAAAGCCCATTTGCATGGAAAAACGTCCGGTTATGAAAGAGGTTTCGAAGGGACACTTTGTTTGCTGTCATCTTTTCAACGATAATGCTTATGCAGAGGATAAAGCTGCTTTGGAGGCTTCGGTTGGAGAAGCTGCAGCAGGAATACCGGCACCCGGAGTGACCGGGGCATAATAAGCGCCTTAACCAAACACCGAAGGAGGCAGATTTATGGTTAGACTGTATGAATTCGAAATGGCCCGTGCGGCGGACGAAATAGTACGCGAGCTGATGAAGGTCCAAGCCGGAGAAACCTTTGTGATTACCGCCGATACCGGCAGCGACGAGGATGTGGTTAACGCCACCGCCCGTGCAATTTATGCGGTAGGCGGCAAGCCGATGGTTATATGGCTGGCTACACCGCCGGGGCCGGGCCGCATGGTTGACAAATTTTTGCCCTCGAAGGCACTTAAGGCGGTTTTGGCAAAGGCTGACTGCTGGATTGAATACAACACCCAGTACATCCTCTATTCTGAAATCTCCGAATATGTGCAGCGCAGTAACAGTAAGCTGCGTACCCTGTGCCTGCCCTGTATGCATACCGACGTGTTTGTGCGTTTGTTTGCGCACACCGACCATGCTTCCTTACGGGTATATCTGGGCAAGGTGCGTGAAATGATTGAGAAAACCAAACATGTTCGCATGACTTCACCGGCGGGTACCCGCGTGGAGTTTGACAACAGCCCCAAGCATCCGGTATACAGCCGCGATGGTTATGCGGATACTCCCGGCACCCATCAGCTGGCCGGGATGATTGCCTGGGCACCTGAGCTGGACAGCATCAACGGTGTCATTGTGGCGGACGGCTCGCTGGTACCACAATTCGGTGTGGTGGAAGAGCCGGTTTTCATTTACCTGGAAAAGGGCGTTATTGTTAAGGTTAACGGTGGACGACAGGCGGCGGAATTTGAGAAATACCTGCGTTCCTTCAATCATCCGCAAATGCTGCGGCCGGCACATACCTGTGTCGGTTTTCATCCCAATACCAGGCTTACCGGGCAAATAGGTGAAGACGAGCGTATCTGGGGCGGTTCGCAATGGGGCTTCGGCAGTATAGGAATGCACCTCATCCCGCCGGATGGTGTTCCCGCTCCTTCACATATAGATTGTACCTGCCTGAATACATCCGTTTACCTGGATGGTAGGCAGATTACCGACAAGGGCGATGTGACAGATCCCCTGCTCAGAGAGATGGCCAAAACCCTGGGCAAATAATCCCCGAGCTTTGATTGTTAAATGGTTTTTAAGGGAGGTTGAGAAGGTATGGAATTCAATATTGGCGTTGAAATGCGTGACGAGTATAAAAGCATGGAAGTGGCAAGGGGTGCGATGAAGCTGGTACGGGATGTTATGCTGGTCAGGCCGGGTGAGAACCTGGTGATAAACGTTGATACGGCAACGGATATGCGGGTGGCCAAAGCCATAGTGAATGCCGCCTATACCGTAGGTGCCGCACCGGTGTTGCTGCAGCATCCGATGCAAAAGGAAGCGTTCACCCAGCCTACGGCCCCGGTGGCGGCAGCATTATCAAGGGCCGACGTGTGGATAGAACTTGCCTATAACTGTGTTATGCACAGCGACTGCTTCCGGGAAGCGATGGACTTCGGTACCCGGTATACCTGTCTTTGCGGCATGGACGTGGAAATGCTGGTAAACACGCTGGCAAATGTAGACGTGGATACAGTAATAGAGTTTGGCGAATACATGGTTGGGGTAATTGACAAGGCCGACGAAATTGTCATCAAATCGCCCGCCGGTACCGATCTGCGGGCGCGTAAAGGCAGCCGGTTTGTCAAGCATTCGGGACAGAAGGCTACCAAGAAGGGCTGGCCGGTAATGCTGTGCGGCCAGGTAACCGTATGTCCCATTGAAGAAACCATAGAGGGAACGCTGGTGTTTGACGGTGCGCTTTTCCCGCCGGCGGAGATTGGCATACTGCATGACAGGGTAGTTATGCAGGTAGAAAAGGGCGTAATAAAGAGCGTGGAGGGCGGTGCACAGGCACAGGTTTTCAGGAACTGGCTGGCCTCCTGGAATGACCCCAATATGTACCGGCTGGCCCACTGGTCGCCCGGGTTCAATCCCGGCGTTACAAAGCCGACCGGTCGGATTGTGGAGGATGAGCGTATTTTTGGCTGCTACGAGTTTGGTATCGGTTCACAGGGTAAGTCCCTGGGCGGCGCTTTTTGGAACGCGGCTGCCCATACGGACGGTATCGTGCTTAACCCGACCGTGTATTACGACGGCAAACTGTTTGAGGAAAACGGTATTTTTATGGATGAGAAGGCACGGGAGTACTGCAGGAAACTCGGTGTCGCCGGTTATAAGTAATACGGACGATAACAAACATATTTGAGCCGAGACATAGAACAACACAGTAAAATATATTATTTTTAACAGGAGGTAAGCATGGAATATAATATTGGCGTTGAAATGCGCGATGAATATAAGAGCATGGAAGTTGCCAGGGGCGCCATGCAGCTGGTGCGTGATATCATGCTGACCAAACCCGGTGAAACCGTGGTGGTTAACGTGGATACGGCCACAGACATGCGCGTTGCCGAAGCGGTGATAAATGCGGCTTATGTAATAGGTGCTTCGCCGGTGCTAATAAAGCATCCCATGCAGAAAGAGGCCTTTACCCAGCCCTCCGCTCCGGTGGCGGCGGCGGTGGCTGCAGCCGATGTATGGATAGAATTTGCCTATGCCTGTATCATGCACTCGGATTGTTTCCGTGAAGCAATGGCCCACGGTACCCGGTACACCTGCCTCTGCGGCATGGACGTGGAAATGTTGGTAAACACTCTGGCAAACGTAGATGTGGATACCGTAATAGAGTTTGGAGAATACCTGTGCGAAGTGCTGGGCAGTGCCGATGAGGTGATTGTGCGCACCCAAAACGGTACCGATTTGAAAGCGTACAACCGTGGGCGCTTTATCAAGCATGCCGGACAAAAGGCATTAATCCCGGGCAATTCGACCATGTTAAGCGGTCAGGTCAGCTGGTGTCCGGTGGAGGAAACCATTGAAGGCACGCTGGTGTTCGACGGTGCACTATTTCCGCCGGCGGAAATAGGCATCCTGCGGGATAAGGTTGTACTGACCATGAAAGAAGGCCGTGCAGTGGCCATCGAAGGCGGGGCGCAGGCTCGGATTTTCAGGGACTGGATGGCGTCCTGGAACGATCCCAACATGTATCGCCTGGCGCATTATTCTATGGGTTTTAACCCCGGTGTTACCAGGCCGACCGGCCGCATCGTGGAAGATGAGCGCGTGTTCGGCGGTATAGAGTTTGGTTTTGGCACACAGGTTTCAACACTGCGGGGGGCGGGCTGGAATGCAGCCGCCCATACCGATGGAACCGTACTGCGTCCCACTTTGATTTTTGACGGTAAGGTGTTCGAAGAGGACGGTATATTTAAGGACGCCAAAGCCGGGGAATACTGCAGGAAGCTTGGTGTCGCCGGGTATTAACAAAAAAATTAACACAATGAGAGGGAGAACCGGATATGACAAAAAAAATTCTATATATAAAGCCATCGGCTTACGATACCATGAATGCCGATGTGAAGCAGTACCTGGAGCAGTACAGGGACGACGGTACAGTGGTGGATGTTGTCAGCATGCCGCGCGGGCCCAAACATTTGGAATACTTGTATTATCAGAGCACTGCATTCCATGAAATTCTAAAGGCGGTGAAAAGGGCGGAAAAGGACGGCTATGATGCCGGTATAATAGGTTGTTTCGACGACCCGGCTCTTTATCCGGCCCGTGAAATCTGTGAAACAATGTTTGTAATAGGTCCGGCAGAATCCTCCATGCAGCTTGCAACCACCCTGGGAGGCAGCTTTTCAATCATAGTGGGTCGTGATAAATGTATACCGCAGATGTACGAAAATGTACGCAAATACGGTTTTGCCGAGAGGCTGGCTTCATTCCGAAGCCTGGGGCTGGGCGTTCTGGAGCTTCATGCCGACCCGGCTCTGACCGCCAAACGGATGCATGAAGAAGTTCAAAGGGCTGTAAAAGAGGACAAAGCCGAGGTAATACTGCTGGGATGCACCATGGAGTTCGGTTTTTTTGAAAAGCTGCAGCAAAAAGCCGGTGTGCCGGTGATTGATGTAATGCTGGCCGGTTTAAAGCATGCTGAATACCTGGTGGGCTTAAAACAGAAGATGAACTGGTTTACCAGTAAGGTATTGACCTTCGCATCGCCTCCCGCCGAAGAGATCCGGCAGTGGAATATTCCCTCGGATTATAACCTGGGCGATATCTGGGACTAGAGAAGGACTCAGGCGTAAACTTTGAGAAGCAAACCACCTCATCAATACTGGCGTTATTCGGTTTACAGGCCTATATGACCGCGTAACGCCAGAATAATTCTGATAAGTAAGCGTTGTGACAGACCAGCCGAAACAGGTTCAAATAAGCGGCCGCTTGATGTAAACCGTATATTGGAATAGAATGTAAATGAATGAAACTGCGCAATAAATTAATCAGGAAAGAGGGTTGAAATATGAATTTAAGTAAATTTCCCCGCCGCCGTTACACCGGGTACGCAACCCCCATTGAAAAGCTGGAGCGTTTTTCCGCGGCATTGGGCGGCCCCACCGTTTACATGAAGCGGGACGATTTGCTGGGTTTGGCCGGCGGCGGAAACAAAACGCGCAAGTTGGAGTTTCTTATGGCCGATGCCCTGAACCGGGGAGCGGATACAATAATTACCTGCGGAGCGGTGCAGTCCAACCACTGCCGCCTGACACTGGCCGCTGCGGTAAAGGAAGGCCTGAACTGTCAGCTGGTGCTGGAGCAGCGCGTACCCAACAGTTATGACAGGTACGCCAGCGGCAACAACTTCCTTTTTGATCTGTTGGGTGTGGAGGCTGTGCACGTGGTGGAAGGCGGCGCGGATATGACGAAAGAAATGCAAAAAGCTGCGGATGCGCTGAAGACAGAAGGGCGAAAACCATACATAATACCCGGCGGCGGTTCAAATGAAACAGGTGCGCTGGGCTATGTGGCCTGTGCCCAGGAAATGCTGCAGCAGTCGTTTGAATTGGGCCTTAATATCGACCACATAGTGGTGACCAGCGGCAGTGCCGGTACCCATGCCGGAATACTGACCGGCATGGTCGGGCAAAACGCCCATATCCCGGTTACCGGCATAGGAATCAACCGCAAAAAAGACCTGCAGGCAGAAGCGGTCTATACCCTGGCCCGGAAGATATCAGCCAGGCTGGGTCTTATAAACCCGCCAAAAAAAGAAGATGTTATAGTTTTTGACGATTATATAGGCGAGGGGTACTCCCTTCCCACCCAAGGCATGATTGAAGCGGTTAAACTGCTGGCCCGGACCGAGGCCATCCTGCTGGACCCGGTCTATACCGGAAAGGCTGTGGCGGGAATGATGGATTTGGTACAAAAGGGCTATTTTGACGGTGCAAAAAATATTCTTTTCCTGCACACCGGCGGCTCTCCCGCACTTTATGCCTACACAAAGGAGTTTTTCGACAGCTAATATAAAAGAGGAGATACGGTTATGAAAATTCTTTATGCAATAATTGCAGTGATTATTACGCTGCCAATTGCCACTTTGAGCTATTACAGCAGAAAGAACAGCCCCGGGGCTGTTCTGTGTTTGGTACTGGCCGTACCCGCCTGGCTGCTAGGTCAACTGATACCGGTGGCTGGCGGAGCAGTGTTCGGTATAATTTCCGGTATGCTGCTGGCCAGTTTCTGGCATTATCCCGACAGGTTCAGGCCGGGTATTAAGGATACCTCCAAACGGGTTCTGCAGGCGGCCATTGTACTGTTTGGTTTCAGGATGAACCTTAACCATGTGCTCAGCCTGGGCAGCCAGGCACTGTTACTTGTTGCCGTCACCATTATTACTGCATTTCTGGTGGCAGCCCTCGCCGGCAGGCTGATAGGAATAGGGAATAGCGAACAAACACTGATAGGCGTTGGCACCGCCATTTGCGGCGGCTCAGCCATTGCCGCCGCTGCGCCGGTAATAAAGGCATCAGACAAAGAAGTGGCCAGATCAATATCCACCATTTTCCTGTTCAATGTGCTGGCGGTATTCATCTTTCCGCTGGTGGGGCATCTGCTGCAGATGACCGATCTGCGTTTTGGCATGTGGGCAGGGTCGGCAATCAATGATACCTCATCGGTGGTGGCGGCCGGTTATTCCTATAGCGATGCAGCCGGCAATACCGCCACTGTGGTCAAGCTGACGCGTACGCTGATGATTATTCCGGTTACCTTCATACTGGCGCTTCGACAATCAAAAAAAGAACGGGACGCAGGCGGGAGTTTCACCCTTCGTAAAACCTTTCCCTGGTTTGTGGCTGCATTTTTGCTGGCCTGTTTGTTAAGCACCAGCGGAATTATCCCAGCCGGGATGGTCGAGTTTTGGGGTGCCATGGGTAAATTCTGCATTGTAATTGCCATGGCAGCAGTGGGCTTGAGCACTAATCTCAGGGAACTGGTTTTGTATGGTAAAAAGCCTGTTTTGCTGGGTTTTTGCTGTTCGTTTGCGGTGGTGCTGGTCTCGCTCCTGCTGCAAACAGTAATCAGGATGGTTTAAAAAACTTATAGATTCCTTGGGCGAAAGTCTGGGCTTTCCGAAAATCTCCCCCATTAGGCCTGCCCTTTGCAATACCTCCAATATATTTGAACGGTCCATAAGTATCATAACCCTTGCATGTAAAGCTGCCAATAACTTCGAAACCCTTCTGTTCTAATTGTTGTTTGACTGGATTGTTATATTCGTTTTTCCCCAGACCGCTTGTGGAAAAGACAAAGGTTTTTTTGCATGACATATCCGGCAATTCTTCAACCAAATCGATAATCTTTTTATGCGGCTTGCTGTGGTATATTCCTGAACCAAAACCTATCAAATCATAACCATTTATAGTGTTTACATCCACATCATTCACTTTAGCCATGTCGGCATTTAAGCAATCTGCTATTACCCTTGCGATTTTCTCAGTATTGCCATGATGTATCGATGCATAGATTATTAAAGTTTTCAATACTGTTTCCTCCCACTATCAAATAATTCATCCGGTAATTAATAATATATTGATATTCCATTTTTATCAAGCATCGTTGCATATCATAGAAATCTATAAGCTGACACTATACCCCGAAATTGGGATATATTGAAAAAACAAAAATTAAGATATATTACAAAGAAACAAGGATATTCTACATCAAGGAATAAAGCACTATAATAGTAAAACATAGACGACAAGTATTAGCGGGATAAGAGCAAGGGATTACTCTTACCCCGCTTACCGGGTGTTTCGAAAATTCTATGGCTCCATTATCTAACAAAAAGAACCGTCCCTGGTGTTATATGACTAACCCTCGATTTGTTAACACTTGTTAACATTTTCGAAACACATTTACATATATTGGCAAAATGCGATTAATAAACCATAGGTATAATCAAAATGCGAGGGAGGTTACTCCCAAGGAATTCGATTTGCTGTATCATCTGGCTCAGCACCCACGAAGGGTTTTTACCAGGGACGGGCTGCTGACGACTGTCTGGGGATATGACTACTTCGGTGACCAGCGTACGGTGGATGTACATATCCGCAGACTGAGGGCAAAGCTGGCACTCCTGCCCCATGAATACCTGTCAACCGTGTGGGGTGTTGGATACCAGTTTACGCCTCCGGTCAAGGAGGAGGACGATATACATTGAGTACATATCTAAGGCCGGCCGGGGAAAAAACTGGGGCGGTGATACGTGCCGTGCCAAGGCTTGTGCGTAGGACCGGCCGCAGGATTAAGCGCCTTGTGCGGGAACAATTCAATAAAAATATCTATACCAAGATATTGTTTACCAATGTAATAACCTTTGTAGTAGTACTTACTGCTTTGGCAGCGCTTTCAAACTTTGCAGTGAAACAGGCAACCTATGACCAAATTCAGCAGGAACTGCTGCGCAAGGCCAAACGGGTCAATTTTGCCCTATTGCAGCAGCCCAATCAGGAATGGAACGCTTGGTCCGATGAGAGTACAGAAAACGAGACCCGGGACAGGCAGGAAACCCTGAAATTTCTATCCGATATCTTTGATGCAAGGATAACGGTCTTTGACATGGAAGGGAACATTGTGGGCACCTCGGCCGAGCAGGAGTTGGTACCAGGAAGCACCGGGACCTTGCCCTGAGTAAAAACCGGTTGCACCTTGTAATAGGAGGTATTGCTGCCCTTGTTCTTATTATTTTTGTCTCGGTATACCTGGCGATGCATATTTCCCGGCCTATTTCACGGCTTGCCACCACAGTGACCGAGATAAGCCGGGGAAGTTTTGTGTTGAGCGATGAGGACCAGCCCCTTGACGAAATTAACGTTCTTTCCGGCCAACTAAATAAACTGACTATTAGGATGCAGGAAATACAAGCCGAGAGCAGTCGCATGGAGTCTGAAAGAGCCCGATTGTTTGCGGAAACGTCCCACGAGCTGCGCACTCCCCTTACCGCGGTTCAGGGCTTCGTTGAGGCTATACGTGACGGGATGGTGCAGGATGAAGCTTTGATGAGGCGGTACCTTGATACCATATACACCCAAACGGTTCATATAACCAGGCTGGTGGATGATATCATGATACTAAGCCGCCTGGAAAGCGGCAGTATTACCGTTGAAAAACTTCCGCTTGACCTGACAGCCCTCACAAAGGGTGTGGTGACATCCATGGAGGCGGTGGCTGCCGGCAGGAATAACTCCATTTTTGTGGAGAAGGAAACGGAGAAAGCCATCGTGATAGGCGACGTTGACCGGATGGAGCAGATAATAAGGAACCTTTTGAAGAACGCCATAATGGCAACCGAGGATGGGAACATAAGGGTTGGCGTAGAGGCCGGAACGGATGAAGTTGTATTAACCATTAAAGATGATGGTATTGGCATACCACCCGAGGACCTGCCGCATATTTGGGACAGGTTCTACCGGACTAAAAACCGGCGTGATAATAGCATGCAGGAATCCAGCAAAGGATGACCGTGTTTCAAATCTAAGTCAGGGGGGAAAAACTGATGTTTATGAAAAACAGTAAAATAGCAAGGATTACAGTGGGATATGTAGTTGCATCATTGATGCTCTTTGCCACAGTGATGCCCGCAAGTGCGGCGGATATGCAGTTCAGGGAGGATATCGGCACTGGGGTTTCAATTGATGAGGAGGTTCAGGAGGACTTCTTAAGTCCAGGGCATCCCGAGCTGTCGGATGAGGCTGCGGCATCGGTTACCGATACCGGTAACGGGGGAACAACAGTGCTGGTTATGTCCAGGTCCGACCCCGGGGTACCGCCTGCCAAAACCAAGCACAACTGTAACCCACCTGGCGGTGGGTTACAGTAATTTTACTCATTTCTTGCTAACAGGAATCCAAACTTCACTATAAGCATAATCTTTTTTATGTTTATCCATTTTTGTAAAAGAAAATGCAGGAGCATTGATTACTTCGTAATTGGAAGAGGGAAGCCATTCTGAATATACTCTTGCCATCGTTTCTTGTAACGTAGAAGGAAATGGTCCTTCATTCGGAAATATTGCCCAGGTACAGGCTTCGACCGGCACTTTTTCTAAGAGGCCGCTTACTTGATTTTCAGTTGTTATAATACCTATCAAGTGAGTTAAATCTCCTTC
>CAZGUG010000018.1:0-34562 GCA_964529035.1 uncultured Clostridium sp. | reverse complement strand
CAAAAAGAACCGTCCCTACTGTTAGATGTAAAATGAACTTGACATCGATAGGGATTAGATGTAAAATAAACTTGACGTAAATCAAACTTTACATAGAAGGGGTGACGGGTATTGAAAAACAGGGTCAGGGAACTGAGGGAAGCCAAAGGGCTTACACAGGAGCAGCTGGCAGAAAGAATGGGGGTCTCCCGCCAGACAATAATCTCAATAGAAGCAGGCAGATACAACCCTTCGCTGCTTTTAGCCCACAGGCTTGCCGGCGAATTCGGGAAACTGATTGAAGATATTTTTGATTTTTCTAATCCGGAGGGGAGGGATTAATAATGGGCAAATCCTTTGTAAGGGAACTGGTTGTAACCAATTATATACTCATAGGTTCCCTCGCCGTTATTATGGTAGCGGCAAACCTGTTCTACGGCGGCAGTGCGGCTGTCTGGGGCAGGGCCTTGGGACTTCTGGCGGTTCTGGCGCTGGCGCTAATCTTCAAGATAAGAAGGATAAAGGCAAGGGGAGACAGGCTGGACGAGAGGCTGCAGTTAATCACATATCGTGCCGTAACTATAGGTTTTTACTTTATGTTGGGGGCCATTTTCTGGTTTTATACCAGGGAAATGGTTGTGGAGGGACAGGTTTCAATAAGAACCGTAGTTGAACTTTTGGCAGGCATGGTGGGCTATGTAGGCGGCTTTTTCCTTCTCAACAGGCGGTACTAACAGCGGTTAATGTGAATAAAAAAATGGCCCAAAGCAGTAAAATTTGATATGCTTCGGGCCTATATTTTATTTCTTCCTGTTAAAAAGAAGCAGCACGCCTATAACAATCAAAACGATAGGAAATATCGTCTCTATGGCCAATCCCGTATGGAGCCGGGAGAAAGCAAGGGCGGAAAAGCCACCCAGTATGCATATGGGTATCAGCAGAGCCGGCTCCCTTCTGCCGAACAAATAAAGCTGAAAAAGCCCTATTGCGACCCCAAGGGGAAAGAAGGGCCAAAGATATGCCATGTTATGCCATCCCCATATAATATTTGCAAAGAATACCAGCCCGTAGGTTATAAGCATCCCGGCGGGAACCAGAACCCCCGCATCCCTGCCGCCGGTAAGATACCCTATTTCAAGGGCAAGGCCCGGCACAATCAAGAAAAGCGGCCACAATAGAGAAATGTCGATATCTATTAACCCAAGGTTGCCAAGCAAAAGTGCAAGACCTGTTAATATTACAAGTATTCCAAATACAGCCCTGGAAATATTCACCGGGATTCCCCCCTGCCCCTGGTTCCGTTTATTATTATCACAATACCGGCTATTATCAGAAGAACCGGCCAGTATTTACCGAGGTTGATCCAGTAAAACCATCTTCTGAAAAGCAGCAGTCCCCCTATGGATATTAGCAGAACTCCGGCCAGAAGCCGGTTTCTGTCACTTTTTTCCGGATCATTTGTCCGGTGCTGGTTCTCATCATCCGGCAGCTGCTGTGCACTCTGCTCATCTTCTTCGGCATCCTTCTTATGAACAACCATATCGGCTTTGTTCTCAGGAATAACAATATAGCATATAATATACGCAATGATTCCAATCCCGCCATAGATGGCTGAGATTACCCAGATCAATCTTACCAGTGTCGGGTCTATGTCCAGATATTCGGCGATACCGCCGCATACGCCACATATCACTGTGTTTTCCCTGGAGCGGTATAAACGTTTTTCCAATATTAAACCTCCCATTCTTTGCTACTGCCGGTACAAAGCGGCTATCTGGCTGACAACCGATGCATATTGCCGGGCTGCGACCGGCTCTCTTTGTTCCTGTTATATTATATTTGTACGGATATACAATATCAACTGTTTTATGCAATATTTCGCCGTTTTGCATACAGGCATAGAATAAAAAGTATTTTGACACGCTAAAAAAAGGGCTGTATAATATAGTTATACCCCCTATAGGTATATGCGATAATGACCGGAACGCAGCCTCTGACAATGTTTTTAAAAGCGGGGTGTTATATAAGGCTTTACCCGGGTATAACAACTAAGGACCGGCCGGAGGTGGAAACATGGGAAAAAACAGTGACAGCACGTTTGAAAAGGTGACCTTCAAGGTTTCGGGAATGACCTGTGCTGCCTGCTCCAGCAGAATTGAAAAAAGATTGAACAGGGTGGACGGCGTAAAAAAGGCCGCCGTAAACCTGGCGGTGGAAAAGGCTGCGGTGGAATATGACGATACAAGGGTGAGCCCGGAGCAGTTGATAGATATAATACGGGATGCCGGCTACGACGTGGTTTTGGATAAGGTTGAGCTGAGGCTCAAGGGGATGACCTGCGCAGCCTGCGCCGTTAGGCTGGAAAAGGCTTTGAACAGGCTGGAAGGAGTTGTGAAAGCTGCAGTAAATTTCGCGGCGGGGACAGCATCGGTGGAATACAATCCTTCACAGGTAGCAGTTAAGGATATGATAGAGGCGGTACAGAAGGCGGGATATGACGCCGAAGAAAAGACAAGGATTGACCGGGATGTTGAAAAACACGAGCGAAAAAAGGAGGTAAGACAGCTCAGGGGAATTTTTATGCTGTCGGCGGTGCTTTCCTTTCCGCTGGTTGCAGCCATGATATTTCATTTGATAGGAAGGCCGATAGAGATACTGCATAATCCATGGGTGCAGTTCATACTTGCAACGCCGGTGCAGTTTGTGGTGGGTTACAGGTTCTACAAAGGAGCCTACCATGCCCTTAAGGGCGGCGGTGCCAATATGGATGTGCTGGTGTCCATGGGTACCACCGCTGCATACATGTACAGCGTATATAACGGGTTTATTGCCGGGGATGTCATGAACCTTTACTTCGAGGCTTCGGCGGTGGTTATCACCCTTATTATGCTCGGAAAATACCTTGAAGCGGTGGCAAAGGGCAAGACCTCGGAGGCCATCAAGAAACTGATGGGGCTTGGAGCAAAAACCGCAAGGGTTGTAAGGGATGGAAAAGAAGAAGATATATCCGTTGAGGACGTGGCCATAGGAGACATAGTGGTGGTGAGACCGGGGGAAAAGGTGCCGGTTGACGGTGAAATTATCGAAGGACGCTCGGCGGTGGACGAATCCATGCTTACCGGAGAGAGCATCCCGGTTGAGAAAAACCCCGGCGATACCGTAATCGGCGCTACCATAAACAAAACCGGTTCCTTTAAATTCCGTGCCACAAAGGTGGGCAGGGATACAGTACTTTCACAGATAGTAAAAATGGTGGAGGAAGCCCAGGGCTCAAAGGCGCCCATCCAAAAGCTGGCGGACAGGATATCCGGGGTTTTTGTACCCATAGTGATGGTTGTAGCCTTAGTATCACTGCTGCTATGGTGGTTGGCCGGTAAGAACTTGAATGCCGGGATAATAAATGCTGTGGCGGTTCTGGTCATAGCCTGTCCCTGCGCCCTGGGTCTTGCCACTCCGACTTCGGTGATGGTGGGCACCGGCAAGGGGGCCGAGAACGGGATACTTATAAAGGGCGGTGAATACCTGCAGAGGGCCCATGAGATTGACGCCCTTATACTGGATAAGACCGGCACCATAACAAAGGGGGAGCCGGAGTTAACCGATGTTATTAGCAAGGGCAGCCTTTCGGAGGAAGAGGTCCTAAGGTTTGCGGCCGCAGTCGAGCAGGGGTCGGAGCACCCATTGGGGGAGGCCATAGTTAAGGGGGCACAAGACAAAAGTTTAGTGCTGTCCGAAGCCCGGGAGTTTGAAGCGGTGCCGGGACACGGGGTTACAGCCGTGATAGAAGATAAACCGGTGCTGCTTGGTAACCGGAGGCTTATGCAGCAAAAAAATATAGGCCTCGGCGGAGCGGAACGACACCTTTCAAGGCTTGAAGCGGAAGGCAAAACCGCAATGCTTATGGCGGTGGAGGGAAGCCTTTCCGGACTTCTGGCGGTGGCGGACACGGTAAAGGAAAACTCCAAAAGGGCGGTAGAAGAGCTTAAAGACATGGGAATAGATATTTACATGATAACGGGGGATAATAAGACTACGGCGGAAGCCATAGCAGAGCAGGTGGGTATAGATAATGTGCTGGCCGAAGTGCTGCCCGAGCACAAGGCGGAGGAGGTAATGAAGCTTATCAAGGCCGGTAAGGTTACCGGGATGGTGGGGGACGGGATAAACGATGCACCGGCCCTGGCTGCAGCCGATGTGGGTTTTGCAATCGGCACCGGAACAGACATTGCCATGGAGGCGGCGGACATCACCCTTATGGGCGGCGACCTTATGGGTATAGCGCTGGCAATACGTTTGAGCCGTGCAACCATGAGAAATATTAAGCAGAACCTCTTTTGGGCGTTCATATACAATACCGTCGGCATACCCTTTGCGGCAATGGGTTTTTTGAGCCCGGTAATTGCCGGGGCTGCCATGGCATTCAGTTCGGTGTCGGTGGTGTCAAACGCCCTAAGGCTTAAAAGGGTCAAGTTAAGATAGACAAGGAAAGACAAGGGGACGTCAGACTGTGCTGATAACCCAGCGATTGGTTAACATAAATCAATCGATATATGGTATAATCCACTCGCTGAATATAGAAAGAGGGTGGAATTATGAGATATATCGAAGGCGTAAGTAGAAAGAGAAGAATAGCTTATCCTGAATATATAGACGACTATATAACCGAGGACAACCCAGTAAGGGTAATAGAGGCTTTTGTAGGCTCATTGGATTTAGTGCGGCTAGGCTTTGAAAGGGCTGTTCCATCTAATAGTGGCAGACCAGGGTATAACCCTGCAGATATGCTAAAGTTGTTTCTGTATGGATATATGAATAAAACTACCTCATCAAGGGATCTGGAAAAGGAAGCCGTAAGGAATATTGAAGTAATTTGGCTTTTAAGAAAACTAAAACCTGACTATAGGACAATAGCCGAGTTCAGAAGAGTTAATAAAGAAGCCATACAAAAGGTATTTCATCAACTGGTAGCTTTGTGTAAGGGCTGGGATTTGTTTGGCAAGGAAGTTATAGCAATAGATGGCTCCAAGTTCAGGGCTTCAAATTCCAAGGAGAGTAACTATAATAAAAAGAAACTTGAACGAAGAATAAAACACATTGACCGAAAACTTGAAGAGTATATGAATAAACTTGATGAAAATGACGCTAATGTAATAGACAGCCGAAAGCCCGATAAAGAGGAAATTAGGGAACGGCTAAGGGAACTGTCAAACCGCAAAAAAACTTATCAAAGCCATCAGGCCAAACTTGAAGATGGAGAGGTTAATGAAATATCAACTACCGACAAAGATGCAAGGCTAATGAGTGTTAATAATAACGGGGTAGACGTATGCTATAACGTTCAAACAGCCGTAGACAGCAAGCATTGTCTTATCGTGGATTGTGATGTGATAAATAACCCGTTGCTACAGGGGAAAGGGAATTCTACCCTGACCGGTTTATTTACAAGGGACGCATCGTAGGAGCCGTGGTTTGATGGAAACCATATTAGCATAGTTTGCCAATTTGGCACAGTCTGCCGGTTCTTGTGTCTGCAAGTGTAGAGAAAGGAGGAACGCCGTGAAGACAAGTACATTAAACGTGGAAGGAATGAGTTGCAACCACTGTGTAATGGCAATAAAGAAAACGGTAGGTGCAATCCAGGGCGTGGGAAACGTTGACGTAAACCTCGAGCAAGGAACCGTTTTGGTGCAGCACGGTGACGGGGTGAACATGGAGCAGCTTAAGGAAGCCATCCAGGGCGCAGGATACGATGTGAAATAGAATATAGATGACAGATCACAGGGTGACAGGGGAAGGTTCCTGCGTGACAGAGAACCGTCCTCTGTCACGATGTTATTTTCCCAATCTTTTTTGCCGTAAATCCCATAAATCAAAACTTCAAATAATTGCTTAAAACTATTTTAAATATGTTATGGTCTTTATATGTGACAAGGTTGTCATTTTATTCAGGCTGTGCTAATATGATATTAATGGAAAACAGGAGATGATGATATGCCGAAGGGCACCTTTTTGAACCTCGATGAGACTAAACGTAAGAGAGTATTTGATGCTGCCGTGGATGAATTCTCCCAAAGACGCTTCAGCGAAGCGTCGATAAACCAGATAGTAAAAAACGCGGGGATATCAAGGGGCAGCTTTTATCAGTATTTCAAAAACAAAGAGGACCTGTACCTCTATGTCTTAAAGCAAATAGGCAAGGAGAAGCTGGACATTATAAGCCGTGTGGGAGAACTCAAACCGGATGCGGACTTTTTTGAGGGTTATTTGTATATGTTTAGGACCGCCCTGGAATGGAGCATTGCAAAGCCCGAATACTACCGAATAGGCATGCTTATGGAATTTGACGACAGCCATTTTGTATCAGAACTCCGCAAGGTACTGCCCGAGGGCTTTTTAATGCTTAAGGGCATGGTAGAGAAGGATATGCAGCTTGGCAGGATAAGGGACGATGTCGATCCCGACCTGGTGGTGGATATTATTTATATATTAAATCTGCATCTTTTGGTGCAGTACTTTCAGCAAGACAACAGGGAAGAACTTACAAAAAATGTGAGCGAGGTCATAAGGATAATAAAAGAAGGAATAGTTAACAAATAGGACTGTCTCAACGCTAGACCAATGCTGGGGGGGTTTGTATGGAAAGGGTACTGATAAGCACAAAGGATTTAAGCAAGATATACCATATGGGCGAAGTGTCGGTAGAGGCCTTAAGGGACGCCAGCTTGGATATTTATGAAGGAGAGTTTGTGGTAATCCTTGGGCCCAGCGGCTCCGGAAAGAGTACCCTGCTGAATATTATGGGGGGTATGGATACGCCCACCCTGGGGAAGGTGTTCTTTAGGGGTAAGGAGCTGGGCGACCTTGACGACAATGGGCTTACAAGGTACAGAAGGGAAAACATAGGTTTTATATTCCAGTTTTATAACCTACTGCCCAACCTGACGGCGAGGGAGAACGTAGAGCTGGTCACCGATATGAGTTCTAATCCCCTTGACGTAATGGAGGTGCTTGACAAGGTGGGTCTGAAGGATCGGGCCGACCATTTCCCGTCCCAGTTAAGCGGCGGTGAGCAGCAGAGGGTGGCGGTGGCAAGGGCGGTGGCCAAGAACCCCGAGATGCTTTTGTGCGACGAGCCCACCGGTGCGCTGGACAATACCACCGGTAGGGTTGTGCTGAGGGTTTTGAAAGAAATAAACCAAAGCCTTGGTAAAACTGTCCTGGTTATAACCCACAATGCTGCCATAGCCGAAATGGCGGACAGGGTGCTGTATTTAAGCAACGGCAGGATAGCCAATATAAGGACGATAGAAAACCCCATCGACCCCGAAAGGATTGAATGGTAGTGAATAAGCTGAGGCTAATGACCTTAAGAGATATTAGGAGCAACAAGGGTCAGTATATCGCAGTTATTCTGGTTGTGGTTATAGGCATAACCTTATATAACGCTGTTTTGATGTCCTATCAGAACCTAAGCAGTTCCGTCGAGTATTATTATGAAGAATACAGGCTTCCCCACCTGTTTGCAAAGTTTAACAGGTCCTCCGAGAGCATAGTTGCTGCTGCAGAGCGGATTGACGGGGTGACCGCAGTCCAGGGGAGACTGGTTTTGGACGTGCCAATGGAACTGCCCGGTTTTGATGACAAAATACAGGCAAGGTTTGTATCGGTACCTGCCTCCAATGACAATGCCTTGAACAGGCTGTATATAGAGGAGGGCAGATATGTTTCGGGCAGTTTTCATGAAGCAGCCCTTGTGGAGAAGCTTTTTATGGAGGCCCACGGCCTTGAAATCGGCAGCACCCTATATCCAATTATTGATGGAAAAAAAATACGGCTTGAAATAGCCGGAAAGGCGGTCAGCCCGGAATATATATACCCGATACCATCGTCAAGGGAGCTTATGCCGGACTATGAAAGGTTTACAATTATATACCTCGAGCACGGGTTTATGCAGCAGCTCTTCGGATACGAGGGTATGGTCAACGAGGTGGCTGTGAGGATAAAGGACGAAGCCCTTACCGATGAGATAAAAAAGGAACTTGAATATGCATTCAAGCATTACGGCCTAATATCCGTCGGCGAAAGAGACGACCAGGCAAGCTACATGATGATGGACAATGAACTAATGGGATTGGAGGCCATGGGTTATTCATACCCGATAATTTTCCTTCTTATAGGCTCAATTGTAATTTATATGCTGCTGTTAAGGCTGGTGGACAACCAGCGGCGCCAAATCGGGATGTTAATGGCCATAGGATTTGCAAAAAGGTCCATACTGTTTCACTACCTGGGGTATGCCCTGTTTGTGGGGTTTACCGGTTCGATATTGGGGGGCCTTTTGGGAATGTGGCTTGCCGGGGGACTTACCAGGTATTATCTGGTGTTTTTTAACGTACCGGTGCTGCAGGTGAAAATATATGCGAACGTCTTAATAATAGGCTTACTGATGAGTGTTGTATTCTGCGGCATAGCCGGATATAACGCGGCTAAAAGGGTGATTAGGATTGCACCGGCGGAAGCCATGAGGCCGGCTGCTCCCGTCGAGGGTAGGAAGTGGTGGGGAGAAAGGATACTGCCTTTCCTGGCAGGCCTTAAGATATCCTGGCGGCTCACCTTCCGCAACATGTGGCGCAATAAAAAAAGGACGCTGTTTACTGTGTTTGCTATAGCCATGACGGTGGGGCTTATGATTTCCATCCTGATGCTGCTGGATTCGGTGGACCTTCTATTTGACAAAGCCTTTGGAGATTCCTTATCCTATGATTATAAGGTGACCTTTACCACCGATATGCACCGTAGTATAGTAAATGACCTAATGGAATTCAGGGAAGTCAGCTATGCAGAGCCGATGGCAGAATATCCCTTTAGATTAAAAAACGGATGGAGGCAGAAGGAGACATTGGTAACTGGTATACAGCGCGGTTCGCAGCTTTACGGACTGTCCGGCCTAACCGGCAGCAGAGTGGATGTCCCGGCCGAGGGTATCCTGATAACCGAGGGGCTCGCCAAGTCCATAGGTGTAAAGGCGGGCGACACCATTACTCTGGAATCCCTTTACAAGCCTGAAACCGAGCAGCAGGTTGTGGTGAAGGGGCTGGTGGAGCAGTATATGGGCGGTAGCGGCTTTATGGAAATAGGCAGCTTAAACCGTGCCATGAAGGAGGGTTCAACCGTAAGCAGCGCCCTAATAAAGATAAGACACGGCAGTTTGGGTTTTGTTAAGGAACTGGAAGATATGGCCTATGTCCAGAGCGTTAAAGAGCCGGACGATATGGTAAAACAGTATTATGAGTATATGGACCTTATGTATGCAATGATTGGAGTTATAGTATTGATGAGCTGTGTAATGGGTTTTGCCATTATTTATAACACTACAACCATAAGCATTATGGAGAGGAGGCGCGAGCTGGCTTCCTTAAGGGTTATGGGTTTTACCAACAACCAGGTGGCAGAGCTTATATTCAATGAAAACACGGCGGTAAGCATACTGGGACTTTTGGTTGGTATGCCTATGGGAAGGTTTATCGGGGCGCAGATAATAGAGTTTTATCCGGAGGACGTTATGACCCTGCCGCTGGTGGTATTCCCCAAGACGTATATGATAGCGGCGGCTACCGTTGCCTTGTTTGTAATACTGGCGCAGCTGGCCAATATGCGAAGAATATCCAGGATGGACCTGGTTGAGGTCATGAAGAGTAGAGAATAGGGGGCGATTGTATGAAGGTAAGGGCTTTCGGCAGGATTAAAGAAATAGTTAGAAGGAAGAAAAAGGTGGTATGGATAGCTGTATTGGCTGTTGTGCTTGTATCCTTCTTCCTGTTTCAAAGTATGGGAAGTGCGGTGGAGGTTACCACCGATTTGGCGGTCCGCGGTGATATAAGTAATATTGTGGAACAGACCGGGGATATAGAGGCTGCAAAGAAACAGGACATATACGCCGTATACGGAGGCCGCATAAAGGGCATACCGGTGGAAGTGGGCCAGACGGTGAAGGAGGGCCAGCTGCTGATGGAATTCAACCTTGATGAACTGAGAATAAGGCTTGACCAGGCCGAGGCGGGGCTGGCGCTGGCCGAGGGCAGCGCAGTAACCGGCGCAGAAGTGGCGGCGGCCCTGGCGGCCTATGAAGGTGCGGTTGTCCAAAGGGACAGGGCAAAGGAAGCCTTTGAAAGTGCCGCGGGCCTTTTTGAAATGGGTGCCATGAGCGAGGTTGACTTCCGCCAGGCAAGGGAAGCCTATGACCTGTCCGAACTGCAGCTTAATGCAGCGGTGGCTGCCCTTGAGGCGGCAAAGAAGGGTGAGACGTCACAGCAGGCCTCCATGGCGGCGGCCCGGGCGGAGGTTTCGCTTATAAAGCGGCAGATAGAGGAAGCAAGGCCCCTTTCAAATATGGGGGGCGTGGTGCTTGAGATTGGATTCGAAGAGGGCATGACGGTTCCTCCCGGCAGTCTTGTTATGAGGATTGGCAGCCCGGAAGGCCTGCAGGTAAGGTGCAGATTCCTGGCCGGCGAAGCGGTAGACATAAAAGAGGGGGACGATGCGCTGATAAGCGGGGATATACTAAATGGTGCAGTGCTGAGGGGAAGGGTTAAGAAGGTATACCCCCAGGCGGTAACCGAGATGTCCCAGTTGGGGGTGGAGCAGCAGCGGGTACCGGTTGAGATAGAACTGCTGGAAAGCCACCGGAACCTAAGGCCAAGTTTTGGTGTGGATGTGGAGGTAATAACCGATAAAGCGGAAAATGTGCTTATGGTACCCAGGGACGCGGTTTTCGAGATGGAAGGAGAGGACCGTGTATTCGTAGTGGAGGGCGGAAAGGCGGTACTTAAAAAGGTGAGCGTCGGGATACAAAGCAAGGACTGGGCGCAGATTGTCGAAGGGCTGAACGAGGCGGATACAGTGATAGTCGACCCCCCGAATGAAATAGAAGAAGGGTTAAGGATAAAGGAGAAATAAGGGAGCTGATAATATGGAACTAAGTGAGATTATTCGCTGGGCAGCGGCAATCGCTGTGTTATTTGGGGTGTATTATGCCACATCAATATTTACCATGAAAAGAAACATACTGAAGGTAGTTAAGGTTTTTGAAGACAAAAATGCCCTGTCTTCCAAAACGGCGGTAAGCGGCGAGAGCCTTGATATCAGAAAACAGGATTTTTTGGAACGGGCACTAAAAAAACGTGACAACAGGATTCACGCCCTGCAGTTTATGATAAATGCAGAACTGGTTATGACAGCCCCTGAGGGCAGGTACTATCTCAACAAAAAAAAGATGGCTTCGCTGCGAAGGAACGGCAATATTATAACCCGGATAATTATTCCGGACCTGGACAACTGATTTAATGCAGCGTGTGGCAGTTTTTCGGCAGGAGCGGTACAGCCGCTCTTTTTTTCTTGGTGAATAAAAGCTGTTTTGAGGCATAAACTGTTAAAAGCAAACATCCTGGGGGAAGATAGATATGAGCAGGATTGATGTGTCTCATAACAGCGGTCACGGTTTGATTGAGGGCAGGATAATGCACTGCCGGTGGTTCGCCCTTGTGCAGCCGGAACCAACAAGCTTCGGTATCAATCCCCGTACCCTTCTGAAGGGAGGAGGAAGGATATCCCGGCTGTGCGTATATACCGGAAGCAAAAACAAAGAAATAGTGGCGGAGTATTCCAGGGGCTGGGTAAGCCTTAAATATAATTACATACAAATAGTGGAGGAACTGGTGGATTATCTTGAAAGAAGGTACTCCCTCAGGGTCGTAAAGTGACACTTGCATTAATATATTGAACAGCCTTGCAGGAATTTTGTCTCTGGTATAAAATTATCCTATATGGGGATCTGAAAAATAGCGTATTAATATCTTTATGTCTAATCTACATGAGGTGTAAAATGAATGTACCAAACTTGTTAACAGGGATAAGGTTTTTGCTAATACCCGTTTTCTTTCTGTTCTATTATTCCGACATGCCCAATAACGTAACCATTGCGACATTTATTTTCGTGCTTGCAGGAATAACCGACATACTGGACGGGTATATCGCCCGCAATTACAACATGGTCACCCGATGGGGTGTCGTATTTGACCCATTGGCGGATAAGCTTATGCTTATATCTGTTTTGTTTGCCCTTACCCACAGTGGCTATCTGCCGGTTTGGGTCATAATCGTGGTGGCGGGGAAAGAAGCATTCATGGCGCTGGGTGCTCTGCTTCTTTACTTCAAACGGGATAAAACAGTGGTAGCCGCCAACAAGACCGGAAAACTGGCCACGGTACTTTTTTATCTTTCAATTGTGGCGTTGGTGTTTGAACTGCCGTACAACTCGTTCCTAATAACAATTGCGGTATGTGTAACGGTGATTGCCTTTGCCAGGTATGCATGGAATTTCAGAAATATTGAAAAGCGCACAAAAACTTAAGCATTCATTTTTTTCATTAACATAGTCAGAGGGTGTTTGGATGGAACAAAAAATTGTCAGGGAGATACTGGACTGGATTAAGTATATTGCCATTGCTGTAGTGCTGGCACTGCTTTTAAGGCACTTTATAATTATGAACATCAAGGTTCCCACGCCATCGATGCTGCCCACAATACAGCTGGAGGACCAGATTCTGGTGAACAGGTTTGTATACAGGTTCAAAGCACCGCAGCGTGGGGATATCGTTGTATTCAGGTATCCGGATAATCCGAAGGAGTATTACGTGAAGCGTCTTATCGGCTTGGAAGGGGAAGTGGTGGAAATAGTGGAGGGAAGGCTTTTTATAGACGGCCACCCGGTTAAGGAGGATTACCTGTACGAGGATATGAGAGGCAGTTTCGGACCTTACAGCGTGCCGGAGGACAGTTATTTTATGATGGGGGACAACAGGAACGATTCCAAGGACAGCAGGTTCTGGAATAATAAGTACGTAACCGATGACTTGATTATAGGAAAGGCTTTTTTTACGCTGTTTCCACTGAACAGGACCGGGGTTTTGGAATAATCCTGCACCTAATCATATTGACAAATTGCGGGTATTATATATAATAGACTTTAAATAAAGAAACACACTACTGCAGTGCAAAGATAATACACATAATAAAAGGCTGTGAAGGAGAGGAGTAAGCAGGCAAGTGACCTGCAGAGAGGATGCCCGAGGCTGAAAGGCATCCGGCACAGGCTGCCGAAGGTAGCTCCGGAGCCGCCCGGCTGAAAACTTGAAGTAGGCCGGGACGGGATAACCCGTTATAGCCATAAAAGAGCCCCGTAGCGGGGAATTAAGGTGGTACCGCGAAACAAACCCTTCGTCCTTTTTCGGATGAAGGGTTTTTTATTACCGGGGAATGTGTAAGCGAACAATATATGTTTCCCCTGACCTTAAAAAATATCAATCGGGGGCATTCCGCAAAGGAGGCGTTAAACATGCAAAAAGCGAAGCAGCTACAGGACAAATACAACCCGAAAAAATTCGAGGAAAGGCTTTACAAATGGTGGGTGGACGAGGGGTTTTTCACTCCTGAGAGGGTGGAGGGCAAAAAGCCCTTTACAATAGTTATTCCCCCGCCCAATATAACAGGACAGCTTCATATGGGTCATGCCCTGGACAATACAATACAGGATATACTTATCAGGTGGAACAGGATGAAGGGAATACCCACCCTCTGGCTGCCCGGAACCGATCATGCCAGCATTGCCACCGAGGCCAAGATAGTGGAAAAGCTGGCGGAGGAGGGTACATCAAAGAAAGAACTGGGCAGGGAAGCATTCCTTGAAAGAGCGTGGCAGTGGAAAGAAGAATTCGGCGGAAGAATCGTGGAGCAGCTTAAAAAGCTCGGCAGTTCCTGCGACTGGAGCAGAGAGAGGTTTACAATGGACGAAGGCTGCAACAGGGCTGTTACCGAGTTCTTTGTAAGCCTTTACGAGAAGGACCTAATATACCGTGGTGACAGGATTATCAACTGGTGTCCCACCTGCAGAACCTCCATATCCGATGCCGAAGTGGAGCACATGGATGTGGACGGCAAATTCTGGCATATAAAATACCCGCTAAAAGACAGCGACAGGTATGTAGTGGTTGCCACCACCCGGCCAGAGACCATGCTAGGTGATACCTGTGTCGCCGTTCATCCGAAGGATGAAAGATACAGGGAGCTGGTGGGAAGGACGGTAATCCTGCCGCTTATGGAGAGGGAAATACCCATTGTTGCCGATGAATACGTGGATATGTCAAAGGGAACAGGAGCCGTAAAGGTGACGCCGGGTCATGACCCCAACGACTTTGAAATAGGTGAAAGGCACAATGCGGCCAAGATAAGAATAATGAATGACGACGGAACGATGAACGACAGCGCCGGAAAGTTCGCCGGAATGGACAGGTATGAAGCCAGAAGGGCGGTTGTCAGGGAGCTTGAAGGCCTGGGCCTTGTCACAAAGATTGAAGACATAAGGCATGGTGTCGGACACTGTTACAGGTGTGATTCGGCAATTGAGCCGATGATATCCACCCAGTGGTTTGTAAGGATGAAGCCCCTGGCACAGCCGGCTATCCAGGCGGTAAAAGATGGCAGTATCAGGTTCGTGCCCCGGCGGTTTGAGAAGATTTATTTTCACTGGATGGAAAATATAAAGGACTGGTGTATTTCCCGCCAGTTGTGGTGGGGGCACAGAATACCCGCTTTTTACTGCAGTGAATGCGGCGGGATGACGGTCAGCAGAAAGCAGCCGCCCGAATGCACAAAATGCGGCGGTACAAAGATCAAGCAGGACCCGGATACATTGGATACCTGGTTCAGTTCGGGGTTGTGGCCCTTCTCGACACTGGGATGGCCGGACAAAACCGCTGATTTGGAGTATTTTTATCCCACAAGCGTGCTGGTTACCGGTTACGATATAATATTCTTCTGGGTTGCGCGCATGATAGTATCCGGGCTTGACCAGATGAAGGAAAAACCCTTCTCGGATGTTTTAATCCACGGCCTGGTAAGGGATGCCGAGGGCAGGAAGATGAGCAAGTCCCTCGGGAACGGCATTGATCCCTTGGAGATAATTGAGGAGTACAGTGCGGATGCCCTGAGGTTTACCCTGGCCACAGGAAACGCGCCGGGCAACGATATGAGATTTCATATGGAAAGGGTTGAGGCTTCCGGCAATTTTGCCAATAAGCTGTGGAATGCTTCAAGGTTTGTGATTATGAACCTGGGAGAGCATGTACCGGCATATTTGGACGGGGAATTTGATGACAGCAAACTTGAGCTGTCCGACAAATGGCTTTTGTCAAGGCTTGACACCCTTACCGCTGAAGTTGATGAGAGCATGGAAAAATACGAACTGGGAATTGCGGCCCAGAAACTGTATGACTTTATATGGGGAGAGTACTGTGACTGGTATATAGAGCTTGTAAAGCATCGTCTGTACGAGAAGGACAGCAGGAATAGCGACATGGCAGTAAAAATTTTAAACTACGGGCTTGACAGGCTGCTGCGGATGCTCCATCCCTTTATGCCCTTTGTAACCGAAGAGATATGGCAGCATCTGCCCCACCGGGGTGAAACCATAACCCTTGCCGAATGGCCGAAGGCGAACGGAAAATTCCGTGACAAAGAGGCGGAGCAAAAGATGCAAACCGTTATGGAAGCCATAAGGTCGGTAAGGAATATAAGGGCCCAGATGGATGTTGCCCATTCCAGAAGGACCAAAGTAATAGTAGTATCAGAACGGGAAGAGATAAGGGGTTTGTTTGATTCAAACAGGGCATACCTGGAAAAACTTGCCTCGGCTTCCGCCGTGGTGGTGAGAGAGAACAGGGAAGGCATCCCGGAGGATGCGGTTTCGGCAGTCATAGAAGGAGTACAGATATATATACCGGCAGAGGATTTGCTGGACATAGAAAAGGAAACGGAAAGGCTAGAAAAGGAGAAAGAGAGGCTGGAAAAGGAACTGGACAGGGTGAACCGAAAGCTGTCCAACAAAGGTTTTGTCAGCAAGGCTCCGGCAGAAGTGGTGGAGGCGGAAAGACAAAAAAAGGACAAATACCGGGATATGATGGATAAGGTGCTGGAGAGGCTTGAAAGCCTGAGCTAGTACCTGCATGGGGCTGACTGTCACCATCCTTTGAGACGGAGGAAACAGCATGAATTACAAAGATGCCATTGAGTTTATTGGAAGTACGTACAGATTAGGCAGCCGGCCGGGGCTTGATAATATAACCAGGCTGCTGGAACTGATGAAAAAGCCGCAGATAAGTTACAAAGCGATACATGCCGCAGGGACAAACGGCAAGGGTTCCACCTGTGCGTTTGTTGCTTCAATGCTGGAGGAAGCAGGGTATTTGACGGGGCTTTATACTTCACCCCATCTTGAGAGGTTTACCGAAAGGATTAGGGTTTCAAGGCGGGAAATCGGCCGCCGGGACGTGGGAGAAATAACGGGACAGGTCAAGCGGTGTATTGAAATAATGCTTCAAGAAGGATACCCGCATCCAACAGAGTTTGAAATAATAACCGCTATAGGTTTCGAGTATTTCAAAAGAAGACGGGTGGACTATGCCGTGCTGGAGGTGGGAATGGGAGGCAGGCTGGATGCAACCAATGTTGTAAAACCCGAAATTTCAATAATTACACCGATAAGTATGGACCACATGGACGCTTTGGGCCGCGACCCGGTTAGTATTGCCAGGGAAAAGGCAGGGATTATAAAGAAAGGAGTTCCGGTTATATGCGGGAGCCAGCAGCCGGAAGTAATGAAAACCATAAAGGATATATGCCAAGATAAAGGAGCGCCTCTGCTTTATGCCGGTGACTGTCGGATTGAGAATCTAAAACCGTTGGGCATGGGGCAGGCCTTTGACCTGGTATGCCAGGGAACAGGTTTTGAAAATATTCAGACAGGCCTTATCGGCCGGCATCAGGCAGAAAATGCCGCCCTCGCCCTGGCTGCAGGCCTGAAGCTTGGAATACCCGAGCAGAAAATCAGGGAGGGCATTAGAAAAACAAGATGGCCGGGGCGGATGGAGGTAATAAGGCAGCACCCCCTTGTCCTGATAGACGGAGCCCATAACGTGGAGGGTGCGAAGGCTTTGAGAGAGGGATTGAAGCAGTTCTATCCCGGCAGAAAGGTGCTGCTTGTATTCGGCATGCTGAGGGACAAAGAGGTTGAAAGGGTAGCGGGAATTATGGCACCCTATGCAAGCAGGGTGGTTACGGTTCCTCCCGCCAGTCCCCGGGCGATGGGCCCGGAAGAATTAAGGGACATTGTGGCAGAATACAACAGTAACGTGCTCTGTGCCGGGTCTGTTAAACAGGCGGTAGATGAATTTGTGTCTGCAGCGGCGGATGAAATGGTAGTCTTTACAGGCTCTCTATATATGATTGGCGAAGTCCGCAGGCTGCTACCACCTGAAATACTGTGACAGTTCCGGTATAGAGGATTTTAGAATAACAATTCCCATAACAACAAAGATTATTCCCGCTGCGGTATGCAGAATCGGGACAGGTATATAGTTGGATACCAACCTTCCAAGGAATACCCCCATAAAGGTTACGACGACAAGGGCGGTGGAAGCCCCGAGAAACACCGGCATAAAGCTGCTGCTTTGGGTGGACAGGGTGAATACCGCCAACTGTGTTTTGTCTCCCAGTTCCGCAAGAAAAAGCATTGTAAATGCCGTGAAAAACAGTTTCCAATCCATAAAATCCCTCCTATGGCTGTACAAAGACATTTTACCAGAATATTAGAATTAAATAAACCAATTTGTTATTATAATAACTTCCGGGTATTGCGGATAAAAGTATGGCATAATTATTGCAGGTATAGTATAATAGACTGGTAAAGGACTTTGGAAAGGGTATTCGCAGCAGGAGATATATAATTGGATGGAGGGATTGTATGCTGTGTCCATTCTGCAGCTCCAAGATGGGTGTCATCAGCAGAAAAAAGTTTTTCTGCAAAAGCTGCTGCTTTGAAGTGCATATTGAGGGAAACAGCTTTGTAGTATACAGGATCGAATTTGACGGGAGCACCAGCAAACTGTGTACTCTGGATGAAGTGGTTTAAAAGCGCGGTATAAAAAAACAGAAGTATTATCCGAGGCTGCTGAAAAACTAAACGAAATCGCCATCACAAACGTGGTGGCGATTTTTAAATACTCCGTTTTAATATACTAAAGGTAAAGGGGCAATTCTGAAACAGTCAAATTCATCATGGCATATTCCTTGCTATAAATAATAAATATTTGGTCATGGTAATCTGCAAATATTTGGTTAATGCCGCGATTGCCGTTGTACAGAGCGTAGCGCCTGTAAAGAGGATGGGCTGCTAAACACGTTTATGCAATCTGTAGGATGGAAACGTATAAAAAGTCGACACCATTTAAAAGAACTGATTTCGATCGGTCTTGTGGTAGAAACCTGTTTGCAGATAATTGACAGGAGGAGAGGATACAAAATATGTCTGTGCAATTCATTATTATTGTAGGATATCTTATGATGACGGTAATAATAGGTGCAGTGGCAAAAAGAAAGTCTTCGGATTCCAATGCGTTTCACGGTGCAGGACTGGGAGTGTTGATGTGTGTGGCAGCGGGTACCGGCGAATGGCTCGGTGGGACATCCACTACCGGGGTTTCGGAATATGGGTACGTTTATGGTATTTCCGGGGCATGGTATACAATAGCCAATGCTATTGGGGTAATGGTACTTGCACTTTTTTTTGCAAAACTTTATAGGAGTCTGGATACGGTTACAGTGCCGGGCATAGTGGAAAAGTTCATAGGAGTGAATGCAAGGGTGGTGGCAAGTGTGCTGCTAATATTTGTTATGATAGCCGTTGGTACAGCACAGGTTATTGCTGCAGGTACGCTAGGGGTTACGGTATTGGGCTTGGATTACAAGGTTTCCGTTGTGGTACTGGGAATTGTATTTATTATGTATACATTAGCCGGCGGGATGACCTCGGTAGGGTATACAAATATGATGCATATTTTGACTATGTACGGAGGATGCATCATGGCATTGATATTGGTTAGCAATGATACAGGGGGGCTGCAGGCACTGAGGACAGCTCTGCCGGCAAATCCGTTTTTCGCATGGTTCGGTATAGGAATGCCAAAAGTATCTTCCTGGATAATTGCCTCAATCCTGGGGGCCTGTACAGCTCAAGCCGGAATACAGCCTATACTTGCTGCCAGGGATGTTAATGTTGCAAAGAGGTCCGCTGTAATAACAGCATTTGTAGTAGCACCCTTCGGTATTCTTACAGCACTTTTGGGTATGGCAGCAAGGGTAAATTTTCCCGATATTACCAATGCAAAACTGGCTTTACCTACACTGATGATGAACCTGCAGCCTGTTGCCGGAGGCATAGTTCTTGCTTCGATAATGGCGGCTATCCTTTCGACTATATCCCCAATAATACTTGCTTCGGGTACTATGTTTACCAAGGATATGTACCAGCGTATACTGAAACCGGATGCCACCGACGGTGAAATACTGTTTGTTTCAAGGGTGTCTACCGGTCTTGCAGGTGTATTGTGTATACTTATTGCAGTATTAATGTACGGCAGCACAAGGGTACTTGATATAGTATATTTTGCCTATACAATCAGGGGCTCACTGTTTGTGGTGATTTTACTTGCAATATACTGGAAAGGTATATCTTCAAAAGGTGCGGTCTGGGCTATGGTTACCACCGGCCTGGCAGGCCTTTTTTGGGTAGCTTATAAAGCAGTATACGGGCAATATCCGATAAGTCCCATGTTAACCGAAACATATGCCTCTGTTATTGTAGCGCTGGTATCGACTATTGTTTTCAGCAAATTTTTCAGGCGGAAAAATTAAGCAGTTGAAAATTCAGATGTTTAAGGGGGAACGGAATAATGCCTCGAAGGAACTCCCCGGTATTGATTTTAGTAATTGCAGTGGTGACTTTTCTAATATACGGGTGCATCATTGAACAGCGTGGGGACTCTGGGTCAAATGCTTTAAGAATTAGTGATTATAATGATGCAGTGGCCAGTTATAACAGACTGGTTATGAGTTTTACCAGATTGGCCAGACTGGTGGATAAAAATATTAATGAGCAGCATGAATCAGACAAGAATTTCTGCGACAAATTCGAATTAGCAAAACAGGATGTACTGGTATGTATTGACGAAACGGAAGGGTACTGGCTACAGGATAATAGGTTAAAGCATACCAGTGAGAAAATTCTGTTTCTCATCAACAAAATGAAAGAATATATATATGCTATTGAAATCAACAAAAATGATATAAAGGATTCATCCCGTCAGTCCCTGAAGACCTTACACGGGTCTCTTTACAATGAAATGCTAAAGCTGAGTACAGATATAGTATATGGGTTTGACAGCGTTTACAATAAAATGGTGAGTAAATAACTGTCCATTAGCATATCAATTTCGGGAAAATGCAGTATCGGCAGCTGTCGTATATTTAGACGGTAATTGTAGAAAATTGCTTAAAAATTACACAGTTGGACTGGACAAGCGTTTGTACAATTGAGTTCTGTTGGTATTATCAGTCATGTTGATGTTTTGGCATGGATTATGCTTGTGTATATAACAGACATTAAATATTAATATAAACTGTTTAAGGAGGCAATATCTATGCAAAAAGAAACGCTGAGGATTCATTGCTCTAACGGCCATCTAGGTTTTGCACCGACAAAGGAGGAGAGCTTTTGGATTGGTGCCAGGACCAAACCGGATTATTACTGCTGCGACTCCGGCAGTGATGATATCGGGCCTGTCCCTTTAGGAGCTGACAAATGTGCTAGCCATCGTGAATGGCAAAAACATGACCTGGAGCTTATGCTTCTTGCGTCCCGCCAGCAGGGAGTTCCCATGGTTATTGGTTCTTCGGGAGACACCGGCAGTAACAGTCGCGTGGATATGTATGTGGATTTTATAAGAGAGATTGCCAGGAAACACAAAATGAAAAAATTTAAATTGGCCTATTTCTATTCTGAAGTCGACAAAGAATACCTGCGTAAGAAAATGGAGGCCGGCGAAGCTATAGAAGGACTGGACAGTAGAAGCAATCTAACCCTTGAAGAGCTTGACAAGACTGACCGTATAGTGGCGGTGGCCGGCGTACATCCATTTATCAAGGCTTTGGAAATGGGGGCTGACGTTATTATCGGCGGGCGTTCCAGCGATGCATGTGTGTTTGCAGCACCTGCAATCTACGAGGGTTTTCCAGAAGATATAGCCTACTACTGCGGTAAGGTGCTTGAGTGTGCCTCCTTTTGTGCAGAGCCATACGGAGCCAAGGAGACGGTCATAGGTACAATTACAAAAAATGATGTAAAGGTTACGGCTATGCATCCGGAACAGAGATGTACTGTTGCCTCGGTGGCGGGGCACGCTATGTATGAAAGATCAAATCCATATTATGAGCATGTTGCCGGTGGTATGTTGGATATGAAGGATTGTGTATATGAACAGTATGATGAGAAGACCTGCCGTATAACCGGTGCCAAATTCGTTCCCGTTGAAGGTAAAATCAAGGTTAAATTGGAAGGCTCCGGCAAGGTTGGAGAACGTTATTTGGGTATGGCAGGAGTTCGAGATCCCTATACAATAAAACATATCGACGAGGTTATCAAATGGGCAAAGGATCAGGTAGAAGAACGCTTTGCCGGTAAGGAATATCAACTCAGTTACAGAATCTTTGGCAAAAATGGAGTTATGGGTGACTTGGAACCTGTTAAGGAATCCAAATCCCATGAACTTATGATTATCGTTGAAGGAGTTGCACCTACAAAAGAAGTGGCAGAAGAGGTTGCTATGATTGGTATGCGTCAGATATTCTATGCAAGATTGCCCGAAGTTAAGGGTACCGCAGGAACGGCGGCATTTGTTCTTGACGAGGTAGTAGAAGTGTCTCCTGCGTATCAGTGGACCATGAATCATATCGTGACTGTTGATGATCCAATGGAATTGTTCAAAGTCTACACCACAGAAATTGGCGAATAGGAGGAGAAAAAATGAAAACGGTTAAACTTGTTGATTTGGCAAAAACGATTCGCAGTAAAAATGCCGGTACAGACAGAATAACATTCGACATTATTTTCAGGGAAAAGGAAAATTATGATTTGGTTAGAAAAAGCGGAGCGCTGACAAAGGGAGCCATCGCAAAGCTTTTTGATATCCCGGAATCCAGGATAGTCGATTTTGTCGAATTTGGCCCGGCATTCGCCATTAAGTTTACTATTAACAGGCTGGTACCCAGCGGCTCTTTTGGTGAAGGTGATATTTTTGGATGTCAACAGTATCCGCCTCTGTTGGATATAGAAATTCCGGTATAGAATTACCACAAATACTGTAAAAAACCAAAAAGCATGAGATAGTTACCGATATATGGAATTCATAAAGATGAAGATAAGACTTGTTCGGTCGGAGTAGAGAAAAGCTCTACAGGTTGATAATTTTGCTTTATATGACGGCAGATGTTACGTTGAAGTTATTATACATAAGGAAAAATCCGCCAATTCATACTACAGAACATACAAATCACGGGCAAGTATTCAGACAGTCATATCGTAGTGATTTGGCGGAGTTGCTGCCGTAAATATATGGTAATTTTATACTCTGGTATAGGATATATAATATTTGCTATAATACAAAAAAAGATGTCGAAACAACAGAATTGCATATCATCCACCAAACCACATTTTACAAAATTCTCACAATCATAGCAATCACTAAGCAATAAGATGTTTATTAATGACCTAGCGAAGATTCTTAAAACAGTTTTTTATCGAATTCATTAAAAAACTACAGAAAGAGGGAATTGAAGTGCATAACGATTATTTGAAAGCTGTAGGCGAAAGGGTGGACCAGCTAGTAAGTTTAGATGTTCCTTCCCGTAATGTTATTTCAATATTATATCCTCTTGCGCGGAAAAAGAGTAAAGAGGCCATGTGTATGTCAGCGGCCGTGATGTTAAAGGAAAAGGTCAAACCTGGTGATGTGGTGTTTATTGCGACCGGATGGCCTGACAGGCCACATATAACGCCGGAAATTGCTGAGACCGATGGTCCTCCGGGAGCAGCTGCTTTGGCAAGGGCTATACATCGTGGTTTGGGTGCGGTTCCATTTATTATTATTGAAGAAAGTTTGGTAAAAGGAATGGAGAAAGTATTGCAGGCGGCAGGGTTTCGTACGTTGTCACCTGAACAGGCCATTGCATGTTATTCTTCCCATGCTCCGATTCATGGTGGGGCGGTATTGCCCTTCCCGTGTGATATCGAAGAAGCTAAGGATAAGTCAAAAGAGTTAATAGCAGCCTATCGACCATCAGCTGTAATTTCTGTTGAGAAAGGAGGCATGAATGACAAAGGGAAAATCCATACAAGTCGTGGTGCTGAGACTACGGAATACATGGCAAAGGCTGATTATCTAATAATGGAGGCAAAGAAAAATAATACCTTAACCATTGGGGTAGGAGACGGCGGCAACGAAATCGGCATGGGTGTAATTGAGAAAGAGATTAAAAAAGCAATAAAATACGGAGAGAAATGTAATTGCGGTTGTGGAGGTGGAATCGCCCCTTCAACGGTTACAGATATTCTGATAACTGCAGCTATTTCCAACTGGGGGGCTTACGGGATCGCAGCCTGTCTTGCAGCAATTGAAAGGAAAATTGATGTGTTGCATAATGCTGCGATAGAAAAAAGAATATTGACTGAAGTCGGAAATGCATCCTTTATTGACGGAATAACGGGGTATGTGGATTACAGCGCCGATGGATTAGACATGACAATACATCAATCATTTGTCACTTTGTTGAATGAAATAGTAAAACAGGCAATAAGGTCCTTTAAAGTTGAGTAGTCTCAATAACTATTATTAAAAGGAGGGTAAATAATGAAAAGGGAAAAGGTAATAAGTATAATACTGTTGCTAATGATTATGGCTGGCGTAATGGCAGGATGTGGCGGTGGCGGCGGGGATAAAACTGGCGTTGAGGATGAAAAACGCTACGACCAACTATTAGTTGAAGGTTCTACTCTTGGAGGTATCGGCTATTCGTTGTTGAGCGGCATGGTAGAGATTGCCACTGAAGTATTGCCGGATGTTACATTAACTTTGGAAGCAACCGCTGGGTATAAAGAAAATGCGGTACGTATGTCTAAAGGTGTCGGAGATATTGGGATTGTCGGACACGATGATGCTATTGACCTATATAATGGTGCAGGAGAATATGGTAATGCCAAAGAGACTTTTTTGACAATGTTTCCTGCCCATACTCTGGATTGGAACATTATAGTACGTAAGGATAGCGGAATAGAGACCATTTGGGATCTTGAAGGAAAGAGAGTAAATAAGCAACCCAAGGGTGGGGCGTCTGAGGCGGTTAGCACTGTCCTGCTTGATGCTTTGGGTATAAAGCATCAGGATTTCTACATGCCGCATACAGAGGCTGCAGAAGCAATGATGAGCAATTCAATTGATGCACATATAGTAATGGGTGCACCGGCACAGTTCAGGGAAATGGCAACAAGAGAGCCATTGGTAGTAATTGATTTGCCGGACGAGGATATTGAAAAAATTCTTGAAAAAATGCCGTTTCTGACAAAGACGACTTTCCCTGCAGGTTTATACTATCCGGGTAATGACGATATTCAAACAGTGAATCTGTGGGCACCGGTTCTGGTTCATAAAGACATTCCAGAAGATTTGGTATATGAACTTGTAAAGGGAGTTTACGAAAACATTGGTGCGATGAAAGCCGCCCATCCCAGTGGCGGAGATATGAAACCGGAACAGGTTTTGGAAATGAATGTTCCGTTGCACCCGGGATCTCTGAAGTATTTTAAAGAAATGGGCATAGACATACCTGATAAACTTATACATAAGTAAAATCTTGTTAACAAGGTAAGACTGGCTAAACTGTACTACCCTCAATAATTACTGCTATGGCTTTTGCATTACAAATAATGCAAAGGCCTTAGCTCTTGATATTACGTTGTTTAGTCAATAGGCTTTCCAAACAGAAAGCAATTACTCCATTATAACCTGGCAAATTTTTCGGCAAATTTAGTTATTAATGTACTTCAGAAAAATTCTCTACTACATTTATTGGGAGGACCCACAATTTTTCTGAGTAGACCCATTACAATTATTTACAAGGAGGGAATAAGGTGAATAAGCGAATAGTGACTGTGCTTTCTGTGGGAATAAGCCTATTTCACATACTAAGCACTGTGAGAAATATACCTCTGGATGCGTATATTATGCGAAGTATACACTTGACAGTCTTATTAGTTATAATTTTTCTGTCTATACCGCTAAGAAAAAACAATAAATTATCCGCTGTGGACGTTATTCTTGCATGTATGATCATTTTTTCCGGATTGTATGTTACTTTTAATTATAGTAGCATACGCTTGCAGGCTGGTTTACCCGAAGGCTTTCAAGTGATTTTAAGTATAATGCTAATTATTGCAATAATGGAAGGTACCAGAAGGACATCTGGTTTAGCCCTGCCAACTCTGGCAACTGTATCCTTGCTATACGCTTTTTTCGGCAACCTGATACCGGGAAGGTGGGGCCATCCGGGATACAGTATTAGTCGTGTCACCGGTTATCTTTATTTAACTACAGATGGGGTATGGGGAATGCCCATTGGAGTTTCTGCCACAGTCCTAATAATATTTGTAATATTCGGAGCATTTCTCCAAAAAGCAAAGATAGAAAAAGTATTTACCGATTTGTCTATGGCTATTGCAGGCAGAACAGTGGGAGGGCCAGGGCAGGTAGCTGTAATAAGCAGTGCTTTATTGGGTACTGTTAGCGGTAGTGCAGTAGCAAATGTGGTAGCCACCGGATCTTTTACTATTCCGTTAATGAAAAGGAGGGGATATGAGCCGCATTTTGCAGGTGCTGTTGAAGCAGTGGCCTCTACAGGTGGACAAATAATGCCGCCTATTATGGGGGCAGGAGCCTTTATTATGGCTGAAATGTTAGAACTGCCATATATTAGTATTGTTGTCGCAGCGATAGTACCCGCAGTCTTATATTTTGCGAGTGCATTTCTCAGCGTACATTTTGAAGCGAAAAGAATTGGCTTAACGGTTCCGAAGGAGCAAGATATACCAAAACTGATGCAGGTGATAAAAAAACAGGGATATATGTTACTTCCGCTGGTGTCTATGATTGTTGTGATTTCAAAGGGGTACTCGGCAGCCATAGCCGCTTTGACCGGTATCTTTCTTACAATAGTGGTCAGCATGTTTAACAAGGATAATAGATTAAACCTAATTAGAATAAAAGAAGCATTGGGAGAAGGCGCTTCAGGGGTATTAAGCGTAGCTTCAGCTTGCGGCTGCGCCGGAATTGTATTGGGTGTAGTATCAATGACGGGATTAGGGACAAAATTAACTACACTAATAACCCGTACTGCTGATGGAAACCTGGCTATTGCGCTATTTTTGGCAATGTGCGGAGCAATTATTCTGGGTATGGGCTTACCTACCGGAGTAGCATATGTAATTGCAGCTGCATCCACAGGGCCGGCTTTAATACAGATGGGAATGCAGCCACTGGTAGCCCATATGTTTATATTCTATTTTGCCATTTTGGGGACAATCACACCTCCGGTATGTCTTTCCGTATATACGGCTGCAGGTCTGGCAGGGTCCGGCTGGGTTCAGACAGCTTTTACTGCAATAAAAATTGCTATACCGGGGTTTATTGTACCTTATGTATTTTCTAATAATCCTGCCCTGTTAATGCAAGGTCAATTACTGGAAATAATCAGGGTAAGTTTTACCGCGTTTATCGGAGTTTTATTATTGTCGGCCGGTGCCATGGGTTATATGTTTCAACATGTGAATAAATGGGAAAGGACGGTATTGGTAATGGCTGCATTAAGCCTGATTATAACCGGGACTTTAACTGATATTATAGGATTAGTTTTAGGTGGATTGGTAGTATGTAGTCAATGGAGAAAGGATAAGCAAATGCGAAAAGGCATCGCATGATAACGAAACCAATAAGAGTTAAAGTGTAAACGGGGCTATTCAAATAACACCTATATGTATAATATGATTAGTCCCATTTTGGATAATAACAGTTATGTAGAAGTTAATATATACACGCGGAGATTGTGTGAATGAATCAGAGCATTATATATACGTTACTGTATATTTTCAACCATGAAATGGCATTATATGCTGTTAGGCCTTATATCGCCTTGCTAGTAGCAGAAACCGGAGGCGGCAGCATAGCAGTCGGATTGATTGCGGCGGCGTATAGTTTGGTACAAGTGATATTAGCCATTTTTGCAGGCAGATGGATTGATAAACTTGGTGCCCGTCGTCCGGCGGTATACGGCGCCACTGTCTTCCTACTAGGTGCAATAGGACTGACAAGCATAAAAAATCTATTCTTTATCGCTGTTTCTTCCTTTCTGTTGGGTATATCCCATTTACTGGCTCTATTAAGCGCACAGTATGTAGTAACAGGATTATACAGTAATTTAAGAAATAAAATTATGGGAGTATATGTTTTTGTAAATTCGGTTGGAATGTTTGCCGGTTCATATGTCGGCGGGTATTTTCAGGATTGGTTAGGTACCGGAAAAGGGTTTTACGGTGCAGTGGGTATTGGCATTGTCTGCTGGATTTGCTCTCTGTTCATGCCTAAGGATGTACAAATTAAAGGCTGTGCAAATAAGGGTGCGGTAATACAATTGCTCGGGAATGATGCTGTTTTACGTAATCTGACAGTTAGTAGCATTGTACAGTTTACATCAGAGATGACAGTCAGCTATTTGCCTCTGTATGGCAGGGACCTAGGTCTTTCAAACGCGGCAATTGGAACAATTTTTGGCGTGAACGGTTTTGCTATTATGCTTGTAAGACCATTGTTAAATACCATTATCAGCTTTCTAAATAGAGAAAGGATAATGAGGATTTGTCTGCTTTTTGGCGGGTTAAGCCTGGCGTGCTACAGTTTGACAGGAGAATATACTTTGTTAATTATATTGGCCGGAATCTCGGGAATAGCAGTGGGCCTGATGGCACCTTTGACACTTATGGCAGTAACCGATGCTGCTCCCAAAAACCGGAGAAGTCAAGTGCTCGCCTTGCGACTTATGGGTAATTATATTGCACAGACTGTCAGTCCTATGGCTTTTGGTCTTTTGGCATCTGTAATGGGTATTTCTCCTATGTTTCTGTTTAGTGGTGCATGTATGAGTTTATCTGCAGCGTTGGTCAATAACAAAGAAACAGTACAGTCAAATTATATGTCAAATAGACGATAGATATTGCATTATTTGAGTACAAGCATATTTTAACAAATATGTTTTGAAGGAAAAACAAAAATATTGTAGAAATAAGGAGTTACATATGGATATTCACTATTCAAGGGGAAGAGCTTATATGGATCAGTACAGCAGTATTGTGCAGCTGACTTCGTTGTTCCAGGCAATAGATAGTATCAGCAAATCAAAGACGCTGGAAGATATGTCCAGTGAGCTTTTTGATTTTATTGAAAAGGTTATAGAGTTTAATATGGCCATAATATATGTTATAGATTATGAAAAGGAACAGTTGGAGGTGCTGTCTGCCAAAGGGCCCAACCTTAACAGTTTGAAAAAAAGAGTTAAGTTCAGGATAGGAGAAGGGGTAGTGGGATGGGTTGCAAAGGAAAAAAAGGCGATTATGCTTGAAAATGCGATGCACAGCAAAGAGATAAAAGTGAGACAGCATTCTCAAGAAGATCCGGTTATACGATCTTATATGGCAGTACCGCTTATTGTATCGAATAATGTAATAGGAATACTCAGCATTTCAAACTCAAAGCCCGGCATGTTCAAGCAGAGGGATGTACAGATGATTAGCATAATCGGGTCGCAGATAGCCGCTATTCTCGAAGCTAACAGAGCGCTCAGCGAAACCAGGCAATTCAGCAATCATATTCTTGAGAATGTTAACAGTGGTATTATTGTTATTGACAAAATGCAAAGGGTTGTTACATTCAATAAGCAGGCCGAAAATATTACCGGTTATAGAAACGATGAGGTTATTGGAAGAGATATCAAAAATATTAAACTTAAAAAAACCCCGGAGGACTGGTTGGTACTTGATACATTTATAACTGAAAAACCGTACAATGAAGTGGAAACATATATAATTGCAAAAGACGGAAGTCAAAAGCCTATTAGTCTCAGTACTTCTCTTCTAAGGGATGACAAAAACAAAAAAAGTGGTGCTACCTGTGTATTTCGGGACATTTCAAAAATCAAGATGCTTCAGGAGAAAGTCAGAAGGATGGACAGACTGGCTATGATGGGACAGTGTACTGCGGGACTTGCCCATGAGATTAGGAATCCACTGTTGCCAATAAGAACGGCAGCATCGATACTTTTAAAGAAAGAGAACCTTAAAGCAGAAAAAGACCTAATTGGTATTATATATAAGGAGGCAGAGAGGCTAAACAACTCTCTTAACAATTTTATGAAACTGGCCAAACCCTGCACTGAGAATCCGGTACGTATCAATGTGTTGGATGTCATACACGAAGTAATCCAGTTACTGAAATACAGATGTCAAAACAAAGATATATCAATAAGGCTTAAACATGAAAAAACCGGTTTGTATGTTTATATGGCCCCTTCCAGCCTGAAAGAAGTATTTTTAAACCTTTTCTTGAATTCAGCAGACGCTATGGATGAGGGTGGAATTATTGAAATAGCAATTGACCAAACGGAGGAAAAGGTAATAATAGATTTTCGGGACACCGGTTGTGGTATTCCGAAGGAAAATTTATATAATATTTTTGACCCGTTTTTTACAACCAAGGACGAAGGAACCGGTTTAGGCCTGTCCATGGTACATACCATTGTTAACAATGCAGGTGGTGATATAAATGTATGCAACAGAAAAAACGGAGGGGTAAATTTTCAGATAAGTCTGCCTTACTTTGAATGACCGCATGTTACAATTCTTGATTTGTGGAGTGATATTGATGAGGGATAAAGTTACTTTGTTAATAGTGGATGATGAACCTTCAATCAGGGATACGCTGGAAATAGCCCTTGAACGGGAAGGATACAAGGTGGCATCTGCCTGCAGCAGTTCAGAGGCACTTGAAATTGCACAAAAAATGAAAGTTGATGTTCTGTTAACCGATTTAAAGATGCCAGGCATGGACGGGATCGAGCTTATGGAGGCTATGAAGGAGATACACAATGATTTTGAAACCATTGTAATTTCAGCATATGCAGATATAAAGAAAGCAGTTGAATCTATCAAACTGGGGGCCTTTGACTACCTGCAAAAAGATTTTACCATTGACGAATTAGTTATTACTATAAAAAAAGCAATTGAGAGAAAACAGCTTCTGGAAGAGAACAGAGTTTTAAAACAGAGACTGGTAAGCCGCTACAAATTTGAAGATATTGTGGGCAAGAGTGACAGTATTGTGACTCTTTATAAGCTTATTGAGAAAATTGCACCCGGTAAGGCTAATGTGCTAATTACCGGAGAAAGCGGTACAGGCAAGGAAATATTTGCAAGGGCAATATACAAAAAAAGTGACAGACAGTCTAAACCATTTACTACAATTAACTGTGCGGCATTACCCGAAAACCTGTTAGAGAGCGAGCTTTTCGGTCATGAGAAGGGTGCGTTTACCGGGGCTGTCGCTCAAAAGATAGGGAAATTTGAGCAGGCAGACGGGGGAACAATATTCCTTGATGAAATTGGGGAACTCAGCCCGATACTCCAGGCCAAACTTCTCAGGTTTCTTCAGGAAAGGGAATTTGAAAGGGTTGGAGGGTTGGCAAAGATCAAAGTAAATGTAAGGGTGATATCTGCAACAAATAAGGATTTGGAAAAGGCTATGGAAGATGGCGGATTCAGGGACGATTTGTATTACAGGCTTAACGTGGTTAGTTTGAGAATACCGGCTTTAAGGGAGAGGAAGGAAGATATTCCGCTGTTGTCCCAGTATTTTCTTAACCAATACAACACCGAGTACGGCAAAAATATCGTCTTTATTTCAGTAGATACTTTAGAATACCTAATGGCCTATAACTGGCCAGGCAATGTAAGGGAACTGAGGAATGTTATGGAGAGGGCCGTAGCTATAGCAGATGAAAGGGACGGTACAATTTTACCCAGACATTTACCGGTGAACATACTGGGCACCGATAACAGTCATAAAAAAGACGAGAATAAAATTCTTACCCTTATGGAATGCGAGAGACATCATATAATAAACACTCTTAAAAAGGTAGGTGGTAACAAAACCGTAGCGGCGAAAAAACTGAATATTAACAGGCAAACTCTGTATAATAAAATAAAGCAATATAATATTGACATGTAATATTCAACAGGTGGCCTCAGTAATTGTCGATCATATTATGAAACAAAATTCAGGTGTAATGCTGTCAGGCGAATTGTAATAGCCCCGGAGGGGGTTTTTTGTTTTTTCATGGCATGCAGGTAACCATGATTAATCCAGCACCATAATGTTGTACTGGGGTTATGATACTGTACGCAATACATAAATAGTCTGGATTGGAGAAAACATAAGAATACTCAAAATACTACGGAGTGAACACAAATGCACTTAAACATTGATATTAAGGGAGTTACCTGTGATTCCCGAAAGGTAAAACCCGGGTTCGCCTTTGTTGCAATAAGAGGGGAAAAGGAAAACGGAAACGATTTTATTAAGGATGCGGTTAAAAGCGGTGCGTCGGTTATTTATACCGATGAAGAACCGAAACAGCTGCCGGCAAACGTACCGGTAATTAAGGTGGAGAATGCGAGGGCGGTCCTGGCAAAGCTATTGTCCAGGTTTTATGATTTTCCGTCGGAAAAGCTTAACGCCATAGGAGTTACCGGAACCAACGGCAAGACAACCACTTCCTTCATGATAGAAGCGGTGTTCAGGGAGGCGGGATTTGCCACAGGCCTTGTAGGTACCGTTCTGACAAAGGTGGGGGACAAATACTATCCCCACGGATTAACCACTCCGGACAGCGAATGCCTGCAGAAGTACCTGGCCGAAATGGTGGATAAAAAGGTATACGCTGCGGTAATGGAAGTATCTTCCCACGGGCTGAAATACCAACGGGTGGATTCCGTACGGTTTAACACGGCGGTGCACACAAACATTACCCCCGACCACATGGACACCCACAGCAGCTTTGAAGATTACCTAAACACGAAAAAACGTCTTTTTAATATGCTGCCCGGTGGGGCGGCTGCAATTATGAATACCGATGACCCGTATGCGCTGGAGCTTATAAGGGATAACCCGAAACTGCTGATACTTACCTACGGACTGGGGGCAAAGGCCAGCATAACCGCTTCAAGCATAGATGTAAATACCCCCGGAATAAGCTATACCTGCTGTATCCAGAGGTCATTCACCAATATTATGGGTAATGACGTTGAACTTCAGGAGATACCAATAACGCTTGGAGTGCCGGGCAAGCACAATGTATATAACAGCCTGGCTGCTGCAACCGTAGGACTTTTATACGGCATACAGCCGGAGATTATTCAAAGGGCCCTGAAAAATTTCAAGGGGGTCTGGCGCAGGATGCAAGTAATATACCGTGACGGATTTGTTGTAATCGATGATTTTAGTCATAACCCCGGCAGCTACGAAGCGGCCTTCGAAACGGTTCAGACCATGAATTACAACAATCTTTACATTGTAAATGCCATAAGGGGAAACAGGGGTGAGGAGATTAACCGGGTTAACGCTTCGGTTATCTCGAACTGGGCAAATCTGCTCGACGTCAAGGGGATCTTCATTACCGCCAGCCGCGATGTTGTGACCGAAGCTGATAAGGTAACCGACGGCGAAAGGGAGGCTTTTTTAAAAGAGCTGGCAAAGGGTGATATGCCGGCCGATTATTTTGAAACGCTTGAAGCGGCGGTGGAAGAAGCAATTCGGGAGGTTGAAAGGGGGGATATAATTCTATTGATGGGGGCCCAGGGAATGAACAGGGGACAGGACGTATTCCTGGAAAAAATTAACCGCAGGACCAAAATCATAAAAAGGGATATTTCCAGTATTCCTTCCGAGTACCTATATCCCAATACCATAAACCCTTCATAAATATTTCAGTCTTTGAATAAACATATTTTTAGATTGAGAAATACACAAGAAAATTGAAGGGGAGTGTGGGGTCAATGACTCAAAGGTCGGCCAACGCCAATGTAGTCTGTGTGGTGGGCAGGTACCACAGTGATATTGAGTTCAGCCACAAGGTGTACGGCGAGGGGTTTTATACTTTTAAAATTCTGGTGCCCAGACTGAGCGATTATTCGGACATACTGCCGGTAACTGTGTCTGAAAGGCTTATATGTGACATAGACATTGAAAGCTGCAGGCAGGATATTAAGATAGACGGGCAGTTAAGGTCCTACAACAAATTTGTGGACGGTAGCAACAGGTTGATACTGACCATTTTCGCCAGGGAACTTTCATTATTGGAAGACCCGGAAGAGGTGAAAAACCCGAATCAAATATCCCTGGACGGGTACATATGTAAAAATCCGTTATATAGAACCACACCCTTTGGACGGGAAATTACCGATATACTGATTGCGGTGAACCGGCCCTATGGCAAATCGGATTATATTCCCTGCATAGCATGGGGAAGAAACGCCAGGTTTTCGGAAAAACTGAAAGTGGGCGACAGGATAAAAATATGGGGCAGAATTCAAAGCCGAGAATACCAGAAAAGACAGTTTGACGGCCAGGTGATAAACAAAACCGCCTATGAGGTATCGATATCCAAAATGGAGAGGGTGAATGAAAACAACAGAAGTGACAGTATGATTGAGTGAAGGGCTGCTTACCGGCAGTCTGATTTATTTTTTTCTTTAAGGTGCCTGTTGTGATAAAATATACTTAACAACAACATACGAGGTGATAAAATGAGTGAATTCGAGAACAAAATAGTTGAAATTCTGCGCAGAGAGGTAGTACCGGCCCTTGGGTGTACAGAGCCGGCGGCGGTGGCTCTTGCCGCTGCCAATGCGAGGAAGACAGTGGGCGGGAACCCAAGTGAAATATCGGTAAGTGTAAGCAGTAATATATATAAAAACGGTGTGGCGGTTGGAATACCCGGAGTAAACAGAGTGGGAATAGATGTGGCTGCTGCTTTGGGTGCTGTTGTAGGACAAGCAGACAGAGGCCTTGAGGTACTGGAGAATGTGGAAGACAGTTGTGCCAATAAGGCGATGGAATTGGTGGACGGCAAGGCTGTATCGGTGGAAGTTCTGGACAGGGCAGGTATATACGTTGACTGCAGCGTAAAAACCGATGCAGGGGTTGGCCGGTGCGTTATTGAGGACGGGCATACCAACATTGTACTGGTTGAGGCAAACGGTAATGCGGTATTTAAAAAGAACAAGGCAAAGGAGAGTACCCAGGACGAATTGAGAACCTGGCTTCAAAGCGTAGAAATAGGACAGGTAATAGACGTTATAAGAGAGATTCCCTTTGAGGAAATAGCATTCATGCTGGAAGGCAGGGACATGAACCTTTCGGTTGCGGCAAAGGGTCTTGAAGAAAAGGTGGGCATGGGTGTGGGGTACAGTATTTTCAGGTCCATGA
>CAZGUG010000017.1:24174-36603 GCA_964529035.1 uncultured Clostridium sp. | reverse complement strand
CTATTAAGCTGTAATTATTGGTAATTAGCCCGTTGTAAGTTTAAATTATATAGCTGATAATGCCAAACCCCTTAAGCGCACAGAAGAGCTTATTGCAACAGAAAATTTTACAGACTACAAAATAATTATTAAGCCTGTTATGGAAAATGGAGTAACGGGGTATATTTTTGCTATGACTTCTCTTCAGCCGGTAGACGAAGCAGTATCGGTCATTAAGCAGTTCTATCCTTATGTTTTTGGCTTTACCTTTCTGTGTGTTATATTTTTGGCGATTATTTTTTCTAAGTGGCTGGCAAAACCTCTTATATCCATAAACAAAATAGTGGGGAAAATAGCAAACATGGATTTTACTGAAAAGCTGCCGGTGCGTTCAGCAGACGAAATAGGCCAGTTGTCTCAAAATATAAATTACCTGTCAAACCAGATGGAAGAATATATTGGTCAGCTTAAACAGGACCTGGATAAAGAGCGAAAATTGGAAAATATACGAAAAGAATTCATTGCGGGAGTATCCCATGAGCTGAAAACACCCCTTGCTGTCATGAAAAGCTGTCTATCGATTATTAAAGACGGAATCGCAGCTAAAAAAAGGGAACATTACTTTCGAGCAATGGAAGACGAAATAAAGCGGATGGACTTGCTGGTTGTTAATATGCTGGATCTTGCCAAGTTTGAATCCGGTACCTATAAACCTGAGATGGCTCCCTTTGAAATAGATAAGGCTATTACCGAAGTATGCAGGTCGCTGGATGAGCAAATACAGGAGAAAAACCTCTCTCTTACGTTAAGCCTTTGTTCTCAAAGGGTGGTAGGACACAAAGGGCTAATCAGCCGCGTTATTACCAATTTTTTGAGTAATGCGATCCGGCATACCGAAAAGGGACATGAAATGGTGATTTCTGTAATATGCAATGGACCAACAGCAGAAATCAGTGTGGAAAATCAGGGGAATCCCATATCAGAGGAAGACAGGGAAAAGATATGGGACCAATTCTACCGTGTAGAGGCATGGACATCCAAAGCAGGTACTGGCCTTGGGCTTTCCATATCCAAGGAAATACTGGAACTTCATCATGCAATCTATGGTGTGGAAAATACCAAAGATGGCGTCCGCTTTTTCTTTTCACTGCCGGTACAGCCATAAATCATTGGTCATATTTTTCTATGAAAAAGCTATGAAGAATCATTCATGGCTTTTATTTTGTAAAAAATTAGAACAAAACCAATTCCAAAATTTATCTCATCTGCACCTGTTCTGCACTTTGCTGCTGTAATATTTATGTATCAAACAAAGAAAAGAGGTACTTCACATGAAAAAATTAATTATTAGTTTCCTGATAGCAATTCTGCTGGTTGGCATAACCGCCTGTGGAGATAAAACAGTAGAAGAGGATGTAAAGCTTAAGTTTGAAAACAGTGTATTTATCGGAGATTCAATTATAGAAGGCTTTGCTATTAATGAAATTCTACCAGAAGAATCCGTAATAGCCGGGGCAGGCGCTACAGCAGGGTTCACCTATGATGATATTGGTGATTTGGTCCAAAAGCAACCTGATAATATCTTTATCATGCTGGGATCAATAGATATCCTCATGCCTGTGGATGAACCAAAAGAATTATTTAGAAATGACTTAACCAAACTGGTTAACAAGATAAAAGAAGAACTACCTGCCAGCAAAATATATCTCCAGTCTATTACTCCTGTAACAGAGGATGCCTTAAAAGAAGAATCCCGCTATGAAAGAATAGAGGAATACAACCAGGTGTTGAGGGAATTGGCGGATAAATTGTCGGGCAGCTATGTAGACATAGGGGCCTTGGTAAAGGAGAACCCGGATTTATATGCTGAAGATGGCGTTCATTTTAAAAAAGAATTTTATCAACTGTGGCTGGAGAAGCTTTCTGAATTAATGTAACGGAGGAGGTAATATGGTTTTCAGTAGCCTGGTTTTCACATTTGCTTTTTTGCCGGTCACTGTAATTTTATACTATTCGTTAGGGAAGCGCTTCAAGAATATTGTCCTTCTTACTGCAAGCCTGTTTTTCTATGCATGGGGAGAACCTGTTTATGTGTTATTGATGTGCGGTTCCATAATGCTTAATTACTGTATAGGTGTTCTCATAGGTAAAGATGATGCCGGAAGACAGAAAAAGAAGCTTTATTTAATAATAAGCCTGGTGTTAAATTTAGGTTGTCTTGCTTATTTTAAATACTTGGGCATGATCGTAGGTACAATAGCATCCATTGGCGGATGGAATTTGAATGCGGCAGCACCGGCGCTTCCTATAGGAATTTCCTTTTACACATTTCAAATACTATCCTATGTGATTGATGTATACAGGGGAGAAATTAGGTCGCAGAAAAGCCTTATTCTTTGTGCTCTTTATATTTCTATGTTCCCGCAGTTGGTGGCCGGCCCTATTGTGAACTATACAGACGTTGAATCACAGCTACCTGACAGGGAACAGACCATAAATAATTTTATCTCCGGCATGCGGCGCTTCCTGGGCGGCCTGGCGAAAAAAGTGCTTCTTGCCAACAATATAGGCCTGTTGTGGTCCGAAGTAAAAGCCATGCCCGCTGCAGAAATTTCAGTATTCATGGCTTGGGCAGGAATTATTGCTTTTTCATTGCAGATTTATTTCGATTTTAGCGGGTATTCGGATATGGCTATCGGATTGGGAAAAATGTTTGGATTTCGATTCAAGGAAAACTTCCGGTATCCATATGTTTCGCAAAGCATCTCGGAGTTTTGGCGGAGATGGCATATATCCCTGGGGTCATGGTTTAAGGAATATGTATATATTCCTCTCGGCGGAAACCGTGTCGGTAAGTGGAAACTGATACGAAACTTATTTTTAGTATGGTTCCTCACAGGGCTCTGGCATGGTGCAAACTGGAATTTTGTTTTATGGGGGCTATATTTTGGAACTTTAATATTAGCAGAGAAATTGTTTTTGCAAAAAAGCATGACACGATGGCCAAAGGTTGTCCGTCACATATATCTATTGCTGTTTGTTGTAATAGGCTGGGTATTTTTTGAATTTACCAACCTGCCTGATATGATTAGTTTTCTGCGGGCTATGTTTGGAGTAGGAGGCAATGCCCTTATCGAAACCCGGTCAATTGTGAAGCTAAAAGCTTATGCCGCTCTTTATATTGTTTGTATCATTGCCGCTTCACCTTGGCCGAAGGAACTGGCATTATTGTTTAAAAGAATCCACTGCAATATTTACAGGGGGGCAGTAACCGTGTACTATTGTGTACTAATGTTTTTTTTCACGGCATATATGGTTGGTTCAACCTACAACCCATTTATATATTTTAGATTTTAGCCTGGAGGATTGATATGCGAATAAATAATAAAAAAAGCTGTGCTATTTTTAAGAATATAGTTTCTATGTTTCCATTTTTATTTATACTTGCCATGCTTATTTTGCATTTGGCCCTACCGGATAAAACCTTTTCGAAAGGGGAGCGACGATATTTGGAACAATGGCCCGATATCTATATTGAAAACGTATTAAACGGTAGTTATAAAACTAGTATTGAATCATATTTTTCAGATCAGTTTCCATTTCGAAGCTTCTGGGTCCATATTTATGAAAACTCAAATCAAGTGTTATTCTATTTATATTGACAAAGGTTCAAGCTTCAAGCGCGACTGGGAACTGAATTCGATAAACTGTTTCCCAAATATCACAAATTGAGCATTATGTTTGCAAAAGAAAAGTGGACTATTTTTAAAATGGTATAGGGAGAAAATAAAACGGGAGATGATAGCATGAGATTTTCAACTGTAAAGAAATATGATAAACAGCTGGGGTTCTTGTTTTTTATCCTAACAGTATTGTTGATTATTTTAGCCATGACAAACAAAGGTTTCTTTGACTGGGTATTTGAGCGACATCAAAACCAGCTTAGCTGGTATATAAGGCCCTTGTTTATTATTCCGTTCTGCTATTTTGCGTATAAGAGAAGCTGGGCCGGGATTATGGGAACTATGTTTATGGTCTTTACCAGTATGTTTTGGTTTCCTAAGCCTGATGTGGTTAGCGATCAAGTGGCGGAATTTCTGGAAATGGAGAAGGAGTATCTTACAGATGGCTGGGGATTGTCTAAGGTGCTGATAGCACTCCTGATACCTGTATCACTCTCGGCGCTTGGCGCAGCATTCTGGAAACGAAGCTTATTGGTTGGAACGGCTGTAATGGTTTTTATAGCACTGGCAAAAATAAGCTGGAGCGTAGTTTGGGGAGGCGAATCAGGAAAGTCGGTTCTCGTTCCGGCAATGGTTGGACTGGTAATATGTATCATATTGATCTTTATTGGGTATAAAAAGCTGGAGAAAGGTAGGTAGCACAAGAGAAGCACAAGGGGAGCACAAGGGCACAAGGGAGGCACAAGGGGACGGTTCTTCCGTGTTGAAAACACCTCCGGGTTATGATAATCTAAACCGGAGCAGAGGAGATTGCACAAATTGGGTATCCTAAAAAGGTAAAAATTAGAATTATTTTAGGAGTTAGGAGCCAGAGGACTTTCAATAAGGCAAATAGAAAGATTAACAGGGGTCAGCTTTGCTGTGGTAAGAAGGGTATGGCATACAAGAACCGGCCCCCTGTGTCAAGGAGGGATTTTATGCAGTATAGAAACGCAACGTTGGAGGATATACCGGGTGTTGCAAAATTACAGCAAAAATTTCATGTATCAACTATAAACGAAGAGGACAAACCGGATGGATTTGTTACAACCCTATTTACCAAGGAACAGTTTAAGGACCTTATCGAAATGGAAAACGGACTTGCCGTAGCCTGTGATGCAGGAAAGGTTGTGGCGTATGCTATGGCTGCATCCTGGCAATACTGGGAACAATGGCCGCTGTTTCAGCACATGATAAAGGACTTGCCCAATATAAAGTATCTGGGCCAAACTCTTTCTATGGACAATTCCTATCAGTACGGTCCAATTTGCATTGACAAAGATTATCGCGGCTCTGAGGTTCTTCCGAATGTTTTCGAATTATCAAGAATCCAGATGAAAGAAAGATATCCCATTCTAATAACTTTTATCAATCACATAAACCCCAGGTCTTACAATGCCCATGTCAAAAAGCTTGGACTTGAAGTAATTAAGAATTTTGAGTTCAACAATAATCAATACTATGAATTAGGATACGACACATCCAAAAAAACCAAAGGCTCTACCTTAACGTAATAATTGTTACCGACGGCATGAGTATCCTGCAGGCGGTAATGCCAAACCGCAGGAACCGTCTCCATGGTTGACCCTTGGTTTGCAAGAAAGATTTTTCTAAGAAGGAGACTGACAATGAATAACATAATAGAAAATATATTAACAAGAAGAAATACATACTTTCAGAGAGAATCAAATATCTGAGGAGGCTCTAAATATCATTCTCATTGCAGGAAGCTATGCTCCTAATGCAATGGGAATGCAGAACTGGAAATTTACTGCTATACAGAATGCTGATACACTTAATAAGGTAAATGAGGCTATCCGAAAAACCCTTTTATCTATTCCGGTTGTGCCGGAAACCCATCCTTATATTGTGAGCCTAATTGAAAAAGCGCAAGATGAGAATGCAGATTTCCTAGTCTTTCTCATATGCCCTTAATTCGCGATCTCTTGAATGACTTGGATATTCCGGAAACCCATATTGTATATGGAGCGGTCGTTATGGGTCATGCATCCGAAGAAAACAAACTGGCTTCACCGCGTAAAGACATCATACACATTATTCGGTAATAAGTGTAATCATGAGTTTGATGTCATAGGGTATGAGTGTATGGCCAAGTATGAATGATTGTACTAAAACTATTTGAAAAGAGTTGTAAAGTATCATCGACTGATTGGTTTAAGCATAAAGATTATTTGGCATGAGTTTCATTTTTAATAATGATGTGTTATATCGACGGGGTGATCCGCTATAATCTGGCTCTTGCTGCAGGTGCAGTGAATCCTGAACAAGCAAGTGCTATCCTTGTAAAGATACTTTTCTCCATTGTAATTTTTGCGGTTGTATACGGGGCTATTTCTTTTTTCCTCAGTGGCGTTTTAAAAGCAATTGAGAATGGAGAACCGTTTCAAAGCAATAATGCACGCCGTATTTCCTCCATAGGAATAGTTTTTCTTGTGGGTTCCTTTTTCGTTGGTACCGCACAGGCCAGCACCGCTGATGTAATCATTCATGCCATGGGGCTAACAGAGGTTTTGACGGTAAATTATTCAGCGAACTCGATAATGATTGCAGCCGGATTGCTGATGCTTATCCTTTCCGGCATCTTCCGCTACGGTTCCTACCTGCAGGAAGAATACGATGTCACACTGTAAGGGGGAGAGATAATATGGCCATTATTCTTAGGTTGGATAGAGTACTGGCGGATCGAAAAATGCAGTTAAAAGAACTAGCTGACAGAGTCGGCATTAGTATAGTCAGCCTGTCAAATATTAAAACAGGAAAGATAAAAGCAATCCGCTTTTCAACGCTAGACGCCATATGTAAGGAACTAAACTGTCAGCCGGGAGAAATCCTGGAGTATAAGTCTGACAAGGAGACGGGGTTGATGTATAGTCACAATTTTCAATCCCTTGATTCCTAGATTCTAAAAAGAAAAATTGAGTAATTGTTTTATTACCCTAATTTGTGAGATCCTTAAGCTGCCTAAACTGACCTTCCCGGTATTAGGATTAGAGATAGGCTACCCCAATCAGAACCAAGGGGCGGTTCTTGGTTCTGCGATTTACCAAAGACAATTATAGCTACAGGCAGGTGCGGTTTCACTTGACCAATGGCGATATTGTTTCAACGGTTTGAGGCTATGAAAAATTAATTTGTTAATAAAAGCTTTTGACCCGTATCAAGAAAGAGCTAATACGGCGTTTTTCGCATTAGCATGGTATAATAACAAGTAATAATCAATTAGGAGGATTTAATCATGGAAAATCTTTTAAGCCTTGCTTTGCCGGTAATTAAAAGCATCGTATTTGCAATTGTTGTCCTTATAGTCGGATTACTGATTATTAGGTGGATTACAAAAAAAGTTGGAAGAATTATTGATAAAAAGGAATTAGACGCAACGTTAAAGCCTTTCATTAAGTCGGTAATAAGCTGTATACTAAAAATCTTATTAATAGTGGCAGTCATTAGTATTCTCGGAATAGAAACAACGTCATTTGTTGCTTTATTTGGCGCCGCAGGCCTTGCTGTCGGTCTGGCTTTTCAAGGGTCATTATCCAATTTTGCCGGCGGTGTTCTTATACTTGCTACAAAGCCGTTTAAGGTTGGCGATTATATTGAAGCCAACGGCTATAGCGGAACAGTCGAGGCAATTCAGGTTTTGTACACCGATCTTGTAACCGTTGACAACAAGGTGATCCATATACCGAATGGAAGCCTTTCTAATGCAAGCATTACAAACTATTCTGAAAAAGATACGCGGCGGGTAGATTTCCAATTCGGTGCAGGATATGAGGCAGACCCCGCAAAGGTTGTCCGCGTATTAACCGATATAGTGGCAAATCATCCTAAGACACTTAAAGAGCCCGAACCATTTGTCCGAATGTCAGAGCACGGGGACAGTGCCGTCATATACACGGTCAGAGTATGGGTCAAGGCTGCGGATTATTGGGCAGTACATTTTGATGTAATTGAAAAAGTTAAACAGCGCTTTGACGAAGAGGGCCTCTCCATTCCATATCCTCAAATGGATGTGCATATAAATAATCTGAGTTAAGCTTACCGGTGTCAAAAACATGATATTTTTGTTATGCATAATAACCAGGGGTAACCAGAGGGACGGTTCTTGCGGTTGATACACTTCCATAGCTGTAATACGATATTAAAATATAGAAAAACAAAGGGAAAAGGAAGGAGATAATAGTAGTGGGCTCTGAAAAAAGAAGCAACGAAAGCATAAAAGAAATTTACCTGGCGGGAGGCTGTTTTTGGGGAGCCGAGAAATATCTGTCTTTAATCAAAGGCGTCGTAAGCACAGAGGTGGGTTATGCAAATGGAAATACGGAAAATCCCACTTATGAGGAGGTATGCCATACAAACACAGGTCATGCCGAAACAGTAAAAGTTTTATATAAACCGGATGAGGTGAGCCTGGAAACCATTCTGAATCTTTATTATGAAGCAATTGATCCATTGGCGAAAAATAGACAAGGCAACGATATAGGGACCCAGTACAGGACAGGCATATATTATGTAAATGACTGGGACAAAGAGGTTATAGAAAATTCCCTTAAGGAGCTTCAAAAGCATTATGACAAACCGGTCTTAATTGAGATAATGCCGCTTAATAATTACTATACTGCCGAAGAATATCATCAGAAATACCTGGACAAAAATCCGAATGGATACTGCCATATCGGAGAAGAAAAATTTGAGAAATGCAAAAGAGAGAGCGGACTGTTTTAGCGGCCAGATGTTGGCTAAACTATCTATGTGTCAAGGGACTATGTGACAGGGGATGGTTCCCTGACACAATGCTTACACCGACTAATAAAGCATCAGAGAATCTACCATTTATTGATGCCTTGTTATTCTTGATCAGCTTGAATTTCTAAAAAAGTACTTATCATAGGTAAAAGAATCTCTGAAAATTGCGCGGGAATATACGCAAGTCTTTTTTTATGGTATTGCATTTCCGAAAAACCTGCTGACTATCGGTGGCAGGTTGAGTAAAATATGAATGAATGCGACAATATTCATTCAACACCTGAATCAAAGGAGGATAACCCATACGGCAAACCACGGTTATCGAGTCTGACAGATTTTGTATGAATACTGAAATTACATACAAAGCATTTGGTGAAAAAGCAGCACTGGCAGTTAGCGAAGCTAAAACGGTACTTATGCGGCTGGAAAACATATTAAGCCGCTTCATGCCGAACAGCGAGGTTAGTATGATCAATCAACATGCAGGAAAAGGCTATGTCAGTGACTGCTTAATAAAAACACTTCAAAAGTACGGTGTAGTTTCAGCTTTCATAAACATTGGGGGAAATGTATCCACGCTTGGAAATAAACTTGACGGTTCTTCATGGAGTGTGGGCATCAGGCACCCCAGACACTATAGCTGCCTAATCGGAGCAGTAAAGGTAACCGGCAAAGCAGTAGTCACCTCCGGTGACTATGAGCGATATTTTATTGATAGGGCGGGTAAGCGGCGGCATCACATTCTGGATCCAACCACAGGATATCCTGCAGAATCGGGACTGATAAGCATTACCGTGGTTGCAGACAGTGCTATGATTGCTGATGCGTTATCAACTGCAATATTTGTGGCGGGCATGGAAAAGGGACTTAGATACCTGGCTCAGTTTCCCGGGATTGATGTTGTCCTGGTTGATAATTGTCAACAGGTTTTTATTACTCAAGGCTTAAGGTTCATTGTAAAATGAAATGCAACAGGATATAAAAAGTAGAACCACAGCGAGAAACCTAGTATGATATTAGTGCCGAACAAATACATACGGAGGTAATCGCTATGGCTCTTACTAACAAGAGTAACACATCCGCACGTACTTTTAAACACTTATCAGAATTTGACAGAGGCAAAATTAAAGCATTACTGGAAGAAGGTTTGTCTCCGGCACAGATTGCAAGAAGATTAGGCAGACATCGTAGTACTATTAGCAGAGAGATAAACCGAGGGACCACCACCCAGCTACGGTCAGACCTGACCACATATAAGGCCTACTTTCCCGAAACTGGTCAGGCAGTGTACGAGAATAACCGCTTAGAATGCGGGAAAAAGCTCAAAGCTTTACAGGTAGAACCCTTTCTGCAGTACGCAGAGAAGAAGATCCTTAAGGGGAAATGGTCGCCCGATGTAGTTGTAGGTGCTGCTAGACGTAAGGGTAAATTTGATAAATCAAAAATGGTCTGTACTAAAACTTTGTATAGTTACATTGACAGGGGAATTCTGGGTGTGCGTAATATCGATCTATCGCTTAAAACACGCAGGAAGCAGAGAAAGCCTGCCGGCAGAAGACATAAAAGGCTTCTTGGAAAAAGCATCAGTGACCGCCCTGAAAGCGTAGATAAGCGAAATGAATTTGGTCATTGGGAGATAGATACTGTTATTGGTAAACGTTCAAAAGATAGCGCTCTAATGACCCTTACAGAGCGTAAAACACGAGAGCATATGGTTTTCCTACTGGAAACCAAGAATGCTGAAGCTGTAGATAAAGTACTTGGCTATATAAAAGAGCAATGCGGGCCTTTATTTACACGCTTGTTTAAAAGTATTACTGCAGATAATGGTTCAGAGTTCTCCAGCTTAAATAAACACGGGACTAATATATATTATGCTCATCCCTACTCTGCCTGGGAAAGAGGTACTAACGAGCGGCATAATGGCCTTATACGGCGGTTCATACCTAAGGGAAAAGCTATTAAGGACCTAACCCTTGAGCAGATAAAACGGATCGAAAACTGGTGTAATAATTTGCCTCGTAAGATACTGGGCTACCGTACACCGATAGAACTTTTTAACTATGAAATACAGCGTATACTTGAGACTGTTCCAGACATGCAGCCCGTTAGCTAAGGATATACATTCCAACCCTTTGATAGTATAACAGCCGGTTTCATGGTATCAAGGGAAAAACCGCCCTTGACACCATTTCACACGCCCGTTCACGGGTGGTTAAGGTTGGAATGAAAAATATCATCGGGTTTCTGTAAAAAGTGTTGCATTTAATATTGCAATTTAAGTACTCAAGGCTTAAAAGAAATTTATGGTTTTTGTAATGGTAATTGCGGCCGGACTATTGTCAAAATACTGAAAGGAGCTGTGGATAAAGAAGGAAAGCCGGCGAAACTGACAGGTGGCCAAAGTATTGCGGATTTATTTGGAAACGCAATTAAATCGTAGACACTTCAAGTGGATGTAATAAGCGGTGCCACACTTACCTACAAAACACATCTTAAGGCTCTTGAAAATGCTTTGGAGCAGGCACAAGTGAAATAACTATGCTGTGCGAAATGTTTGGGAAGGAGTAATTTGAGAGTTCTTGTGATTCATGGAAGTAATCATAAACCAGAAACTGATCGTCCGATGTTGTCGTATTTGAATGGAGGTAAAATTGCACCTATCATTGACGCAGGAAATTCAGCAGACATGTTGATGAATTTTAAAGATGCTGGCATATGTAAGAACACTTGAGATAATAAAGAAAATAAGGGGTTTTGAAATAGAGCAGTTAATGGGGATAATCAGATCGATTATCCTGAAGGCGTAATCGCAAGAACCGTCCCCTTGATTTGGAACCGTCCCCTTGATTTGAGTTGACATGGATAAAGAATTATCTTATAATTAATATACCGACCGTCGGTATGTTGCATTATGGGTAATACTAAAGGAGGATTTTCAATATGTCTGATATTGTAACAAGTCATAACAGGAAGCATGAATTCATGATGACCGCCTTCGAGCTGTTTTATAAAAAAGGGTATGAGAATACAACGATAAAGGATATTATAGATGAATTAGGATTAACAAAGGGAGCATTCTATCACTATTTTGAATCCAAGGAGGATGTGATTGTAGCAATTGCCAGGGACTTTACGGACAGGGTTGTCCAGATAATCAAGAAAATTTTTGCGCGGACTAACCTGACTGCTGTGGAAAAAATGAACATTGCATTTGAAGCTATTAACGAATACAAGATCAAAGAAGGAAAATGGCGGCAAAAGTTTAAAGCTTCCATCGAAAGCGAAGAAAATCTTAAGCTGCAGCGTAAAATTACATCTTTTATGAAGCAGGAAGTTGTCGGTTTATATGAGGATCTTATTAATACAGGGGCAAAGGAAGGTGTCTTTGGAGACCCTGTTAATTCACGCCAGTTAGCCGAGTTTTTTCTTAACACCATTTTTACCTTGCATACATCGGTATATGAGCTTGAAAAACAGTTGTACGACGACAGGGATGAACTCGATTACCCGGGATTTATCAGACTGTTGGATGAAAAAGTAAGGTTTTATGAAACGGTTTTGGGGAGGATCTTTCAACTGCAGCAGGGTTCCTTCGATTTCCGGACTTCATATTTAAAAATATATGAACAGGAGGAGTAAAAAATTTTGTTTTTGGCATACCGACGGTCGGTAGGTTACTTGACATCGGGCTGCTGCGTAAGGTTGGTTTTTTGTTGAGTTTATTAAAAATCCATGAAGAAGGGAAAGGGGTGCAATGAAAGAATTTAAATTTGTGAGGTTGTTGGATGAAATATGTGAGAAAGATGTATTGTCAGCAGGCGGGAAAGGAGCAAACCTAGGCGCGATGCTAAAAGCCGGTTTGCCTGTTCCCGGGGGTTTTGTTCTGACGGTGAATTCATACCAAAGATTTGTAGAGGTAAATGACCTGGAAAAGGATATCATAAAGCTTCTTGCCAAAACA
>CAZGUG010000017.1:20465-24074 GCA_964529035.1 uncultured Clostridium sp. | reverse complement strand
ATTTGTAGAGGTAAATGACCTGGAAAAGGATATCATAAAGCTTCTTGCCAAAACAGATAAAGATAATCCAGCGGTTATAAATAAGGCTACCGAAGAGATTAAAGCACTGTTTGAGAATGGAGAAATACCCGATGACATACAAAATGAAATTGATGAAGCTTACGCGAATATGGGAAAACCCAGTGTAGCCGTCCGTTCATCATCTACAGCCGAAGATTTGCCGGGAGCGTCCTTTGCCGGCCAGTACAGCACCTTTTTAAATGTGAAAGGGAAATCGGAACTTATTACATACATAAAAAAATGCTGGGCATCCCTATGGAACGATAGAGTGGTAGCATATCGAGCTAAGCAAAAAATAGGGAGTAGAGATTTGTCCCATGCAGTGGTGGTTCAAAGGCTTATTAATTCAGAAAAGTCAGGGATACTGTTTACAGCCAACCCGATAAACGGAAGACGGGATGAAATATCGCTCAATTCCTCCTGGGGTTTGGGAGAAGCCATAGTCAGCGGGGATGTGACACCGGATCAGTGGGTAATTAATAAGAAGAGTGAAAAGGTTGTAAATGAATATATTGCCGTTAAGAAAGTGATGAGCATAAGAAAAGAGCAGGGTATTGAACTTGTCAGTGTTGAATCGGAGAAACAAAAAGAGATTACGTTAAATAGAGAAGAAAAAAAAGAACTTCTATATTTGGCCTTCAAAGTGGAAGAGTATTTTGGATCTCCCCAGGATATTGAATGGGCTTCTGCAGACGGGAAATTCTATTTGGTGCAGTCAAGACCGATTACTTCTCTATATCCTATGCCGCAGCCTGAAGATACCGATGAAGAACTGCGGATATACATGAACCTGATGATGTACAGACAGGCCATGAGTGCACCTATCACTCCCATGGGAATAGAGTTTTTCAAGAATATGCTGGTAGGTGTCTTATTAAACAGCAGACACCGTAAAAAACCGGTGCGATGGTTTAAAAATGCCGGCGGAAGGATGTTTGTTGATATCACGGAATTCTTGAAGTTCAAAAAGGTGCTTGACAGGTTGAAAAGCTATAAAATTTCGGCCCTTATGGATACCGAGCCAATGACCATTAGAGCCTTGGCACAGGTTGCAGATAGAAGCAGTACCGAGCTTGTGAAGAACAAAAAACCGTTGATTTGTCTCTTGTTTGGCATGGTTTGCAAAATGGGTTTTGGAATGCTCGGGGTCAGTATTGCTGCAATACCTAAAAGGATTTACGGAAAAATGTTCCCCCAAAAAGCTGCAAAAAAATCGCTGGAGTACGGCAACAGACAGCTTGCCAGGCTGCAGCGGAAACGGATGAAGCTGCGGACAATAGAAGAAAAGCTGGCATTTGTCGCAAAGGAGGCCCCGACAGTCAGTTTCACTATAGGATATGGTATGACCTTTTATTTGATGCCTTCATTTGAATATATGAACCGGGCAGGGAAAATATTGAAAAAATATGGGGACGATACCTCCGATTCAGGAAAAATGGGAAGAGAAGTGTCCCATAGTATGACTACGGCTATTGAGATGGGTTATTCAGAGCTGGAGAAACTGGAAAGGGCCGTACCCAACAGCGTGACTACCGAGATGGGCCTGGAAATGCTGCAAATAGCTAAAAGGCTGAACCAGGCCGGGGAAGAGCCTTCACCACGGCACCCGTACATTAAGAATTTTCTTGCACAATACGGCCATAGGTCTACTGAGGAAATAGATATCGGTATTCCCACCTGGAAAGAAGACCCTACGTATGTGATTAGCTTAATCCGGTCCTATATGAACGATAAAGCCTATCAAAGAGGTATTGAAAAGTTTTACAGTGACAGGGAAGAAGCTGAGAAAACAATACAAAGCATCACAGCCCGGCTGATAGAAAAAGGAGCCGGCAGGGATGCAAGAAAAGTAGAAAAGCTGCTGAGAATTCATCGGGAAACCTTCGGCTACAGGGAGCTTCCCAAGTCTATACTGGTAAAAGGTATTGGCATCATGAGGGGAATTCTGGCGGATATTGGTGAGGAGCTTAAGGCTGAAGACAGGCTGGATGATAAAAATGATATATTCTTCCTGTTTTACGAGGATATAAGAACAGGTACAGATCTTAAGGAAAGGGTCAGGCTTAACCGTGAAGAATACCAGCGGGAACTGCATAGAACACCCGTGCCCCGTATAATGACCAATACCGGTGAAACTGTATATTATGCAGCTACTGAAGACGAAAGCGATGATGCATACAAGGGAATACCTGCTTCACCGGGAGTCTATGAAGGTCCGGTCAAAGTCTTAAGAATGCCTGAGGAAGGGGACAGGTTGAAGCAGGGTGAAGTTCTGGTGGCAGCGTCAACCAATCCTGCATGGACTCCTCTTTTCCTGAAGATCGGAGGGTTAGTTATGGAGACCGGTGCTCCCATGTCCCATGGTCCTGTAGTGGCAAGAGAATATGGCATTCCCGCAGTTATAGGGGTCAGGGATGCTACAACCAGGTTCAAGGACGGTCAAATGGTCCGGATAAATGGAGAAACCGGCAGAATAGAGGTTATTGGCAGGTGAAAACCGGTACAGACCTTTATACAAAGGGAAACCCCTGACGGGTATATGTCTCGGGTATTCTCCTTGGTCAATATGATTTCCCGGGGTGGCATGCCCTTTGGAGCACTTATATTTGGAATGACTCTTGAGAGATTCGAGGCGCATTGGAGCGGACTGGCGGCCACCTTATTGATGGTAAATGAATTTGTGTTTAAGGAGCAAGAATAATGATTTTGAATTTTCATTCATTGGTCGATACGTATGGAATACATGGCCTTGACTAAGTACGTCTTTAAAACTGATATGGATTTTTGAAAGCTATGATTATTGATAAGCAGACTAAGCGTATGTTATTGTATGAATATATCGGGTTAAAATAAGACTGTGCAAATATCAGACAGGGAGGCGGATAAATTGAAATCCTACAGAAAGGAATTATGGTTTAATACTAACACGAGAAGGGCTTATATCAATATTACAGCTAGAATTGAAGAATGCTTAAGCGAAAGCGGTATTAAAGAGGGCCTTTTACTGTGCAATGCCATGCATATCACCTCAAGTGTTTTTATTAATGACGATGAACCGGGGCTACACAGGGATTTTGAACGGTTTTTGGAAAAACTGGCTCCGGAAAAACCCTATGAGCAGTACGAGCATAATGGCTTTGAAGATAATGCCGACGCACATCTAAAAAGAACGGTCATGGGCAGGGAAGTAGTTGTGGCAGTAACAGACGGACGACTGGATTTTGGACCATGGGAACAAATCTTTTATGGAGAGTTCGACGGAAAGCGCTCAAAAAGGGTTTTGGTAAAGATTATAGGTGAATAGGTATAAGAAAAAAAGACTGGCATTGTTTTATACACCTTCCTTCAAGGTATTATATAACTATAGCAGCAGTGCCCGAAGATTTGCTCCCTTTGGCCGATAAAACGGCATCTTTGGGTGAACAACTGCAGTAACTGAAAAAAATTTTACAGAGGGTGGGTTTTTAATGAGCCAAATGAATGAAATGGTACAAAGGCAGCTTGAGCACCGTACAATACGTGAGTTTAAGGATATGGGAATACCAAAGG